>JAJYKO010000810.1 GCA_021788565.1 Chloroflexota bacterium | reverse complement strand
GTCGAGAGGTCTATGTACTTCAACGACTTCAAGTCCGGCCACAACTCCATGGGCATCCCGAAGTAGCGATTCCAACAAGGTTCTAACATCGCTGCGCTACACTGTTGGCAGAGGCCTCGAGGCCTCTGCCATCCTATTTGCTCAGGATGAAGAAGCCATGAGCGATCAGAGGCGAATACTGGTAGTTGACGACGAGCCGGATCTGGTGCACGCCGTGAGGCTCTACCTCGAGATGGAGGGCTACCTTGTTTTCGCGGCGTCCAACGGTTATGAGGCGTTGGAGAAGGTGAGGGAGAAGCTTCCCGACCTGGTGGTGCTGGACGTCATGATGCCGGAGATGGACGGTTTCGAGACCCTCCAGAAGATCAGAGAGGCACACACTATCCCTGTGATTATGTTGACCGTGCGCGGCGAGGAGGCGGATAAAGTACGCGGGCTGCAGCTAGGCGCCGACGACTACGTGACGAAGCCGTTCAGCCAACGGGAGCTGCTCAGCCGCATCCAGGCGGTGCTCAGGCGAGCTGAGATGCCACCGCTAGCCTCCAGGACGCAGGTGAAAGTGGATGACGATTTGAGCGTCGACTTCTCCAGGAACGAGGTGATCGTTCGGGGAGAAAAGGTCGCCCTGACACCGACCGAGCACCGGCTCCTCTACCACCTGATAAGCAACCCCGGGCGGGTCCTGACCTACGAGACGCTGCTTGCCAAGGTCTGGGGCTACGAGTACCGCGAGGAAGCCCACTACGTGCGGCTTTACGTCAACTACCTGCGCCAGAAAATAGAGCCCGACCCCTCCAATCCGAAGTATATCCTGACGGAGCGCGGGCTCGGGTACCGCTTCGTTGACTTCCGGGAGCGACGGTGATGAGGGGGTCACTCACCGGCCACACGCGGTCCTTGTTTGGAGAAGACTGTGAGCCGTCTTAGCCTCGGTGAAGCCATACAGCAGGTGGTCAACCTGGTATCGGTGACTGGAGACCCTGACGAGGTCGTCTCAGGCATCGTGGCCGCGGCGCGCCAAATGATGGCCGCGGACGAGGCGTACCTGCTGCTGCGCGAGGGGGGACGTCTCGTCCTGCGTGCAGCCGACGGTCTCCCCGAAGAGCTGCTCGGCAGGAGCCTGTTCAGGATAGGTGAGGGCATCGAGGGCTGGGTGGCAGACCATGGTGAGGCCGTGGCCATTGGCGATGCCCAGTTGGAGCGCCGCTTCAGGGACATTCCGGGCCGCCTGGGCAGGGTGCACGCACTCGCCGTGGTGCCCATGAGGCTACGAGACGACGTTGTGGGCGTCCTGGCCGCGGCCGGCCCGCTGCCTTTCCCCCCGGCGGGCAGCCGCCTCACCGGTCTGGAGATACTCGCCAGCATCGCGGCAGTGACGCTGGAGAACGAAAGACTGCTGGCCCAGGAGCGGCGCAGGCTACGCCAGGCGGAGCTGCTCCTGGAGCTGGTCGCGGTGCAGCACCTGGAGCTGCTGCCCTTCCTGCAGCGGGTGGCGTCCACCACAAACGCCGCCCTGGACGCCGGCGACACGATCCTGGCGCTCCGTGACGAGCGCGGGCGGGAGGTGACCTGCACCGCGGGAGCTTCGGGGGAAGCGGAATCCGCGCGACGCCGCGACGCGGCTGCCCGTGGCGTGCTCGACACAACCTGGGCTCGCCAGGTGATCGCGTCGGGCCAGCCGCTGCTTCAGGATGATGCCTCCTCCGACCAGAGCTTGCGCTCCGATCTCGACGTGCTCGGGAGGCAAAGCCTGCTCGCTGTTCCAATCCAGATCAAGGGCAGCCATCGCGGAATCCTGGTAGCGACGTCCGTCCACGCCAGAAGCTTCGGTTCAGAGGATGTGGCCGTCATATCGCTGATAGCCTCTCAGGCGGGGCTGTCGGTCGAGAGGTCGGAGCTTGCCCGACAGCAGGTGGAGGTGAGCCGGGAGCAGGCCAGACAGCAGGCCAGGCACGAGTTCCTCGGCCTGGTGTCCCACGAGCTGAAGACCCCCGTGGCGGTCCTGAAAGCGTACATCGAGCTGCTGGCGCGCAAGGCCGAGATCGATCCGGCGCGCGCCTCCGATCAGGACGTGCTTGGTCGAATGCACGAGCAGGCGGACAGGATGCTCGCGATGATCGAGCAGATCCTCGACCTCCAGAGGCTGGAAATGGGGCAGCTGGCGCTGGAGCTGAGCCGGTTCGACCTCGCGCCGCTGGCGAGAAGGGTGGCAGAGAACCTACAGCTTGCGGCGGACACACATCAACTGGAAGTGGAGACCAGCGACAGAGTCCCGGTGCTGGCCGACAGACGGCTCATCGAGGAGGTTCTGTTCAACCTCGCGGAGAACGCTGTGAAATACTCGGCGGGTGGCACTCGGGTGCGCATCACCGTGGGGAAGAGGACGGATGCGGCTTCGGGTACGGAGGAGGCGGTCGTATCGGTCGCGGATCAGGGAGTTGGCATTCCCAAAGAGGACATCCCACGGGTATTCGAACGGTTCTACCAGGGGAAGAGCGGCTTCCATCGCGGGCACGTGGGTTTGGGGCTCGGGCTCTACATCACTCGAGAGATCGTGGAGCGGCACGGCGGCCGTATCCGGGTCGATTCGACCGAAGGCGAGGGCTCAACCTTCGTCTTCACCCTGCCCGTCGCGGGGGACGAGGAGTAGCTGTCAGGGGTTGGGGGTCTGGTGGTGGTCCCAGGTAGTGCTCTGGGTGTCGGTCCCGTCGACGGTCACACGGAAGCGATAGGAGTTGGCGGGGTCGGCGACCTTGGAGACGTCCACACCATTGAAGTCCCACAGGGAGGGGTCGTCCGCTCGCCTGACACCGTGGCCCCCCACCAGCTCGGGTCCCCCGTTGAGGGATGAGAGCAACAGAACGGACCGCGAGAAGTCGACGGGCAGAGGGGCGTTCGAGTCTCGCGCCGTCAGGCGCGCTGTTACGTTGACCGTGGGGGCCTGAGCGACCGGCAGCCCGTCCTTGGGGAACACAGTCTGGATGGTGGCGCTCACAGGCAGATCCAGGGTGCCGAGCGCCTGGCGACCCTCGAAGTCGATGGCGGCTGTGGACTCGACCATCTGGCCGTTCGCGTCCTTGAGCCGTACGAACACCGACTGAGGACCGGGCTGCCCCTGAAGAAGCCAGTTTCTGGTCTTGGCGAACGGCTCCCAGTAGGCACCTGCAAAGTCCGGGCGATTGCTCACCATCATGCTGGAGAGCACTCCCAGGCTTCCCCAGGAGGAGACCTCTTCGTCCGTCAATGTGAGGCTGACCTTAGGGGTGTCAGTTGTGGGGGCGCCGTTGTCGATGAGGACCGGCAAGACGTTTGGCCTGCTGCCGAACTCCTGCGCCCAGTATTTGGTGCCATCCGGAGCCACAGCCACGCCGATACCGATCTCGCGATACTTGGGCAGAAGCAGGTTCGCTCGGTGCTCGGGACTATTCATCCACGCCTGATCAACGCTCTCAGCGGTGTTGAAACCGCGCGCGAGGTTCTCGCCGACGTACAGGCCGCCCCAACCGTACGCCGGGTACCCAGCAGCCTGGGCGCGCGACACCGGCGTGCTGCCGTCCGGCCCGTTGTGAGCGAAGTAGGAGGCGGC
>JAJYKO010000809.1 GCA_021788565.1 Chloroflexota bacterium | reverse complement strand
CCTCGCTCTACCAGCTCTTAGAGCAGAAGTACGGTCTGAAGCTGGGCCATGCCCGCGAGAAGATAGCCTCCACAACCGCGAGCCGCCAGCAGGCGATGTTGCTTGCGATCCCCAAAGATGCGCCTCTATTGCACATTGAACGGATTACCTTCCTGGACAGCGGCGTCCCCATCGAGTACGTCGAGAGCTTCTACCGCGCCGACAGGTACGTCTACACGACAACGCTGTACCGGTAGCCGCACCGTTTCCACCGAGTCCGCGAGTGGCAGGCATCTTATTCCGCCTGGTTTGAGATGTTGAGATGGCAGCCACTGACTGGGTGTCCGCATCCGAGCGAATGCGCCAGATGATCGACTCGTTGGATGTGCATTCCGATTCCCATGGGGCCTGTGAGGAGAGTACTCCGGTACCGGCATCACCTTTGTCGCATGGTGTCCACGAGAGAGGTGGAGAGTGCAACCTCGCATCGACGTCTTCCATTACTATGGAAAGAAGGGACGATCAGAATGAACGCTAGCGTAGGGCAAGCATCTCTCGATCTTGGCACGTCGGCCCGATGGAGGGTCTTGGCGGCGACTTTCCTGGCCTACTTCTACGACAGTTACGACCTCGCCATACTGTCCATTGCCTTGCCAGTGATCATAAAGATCCTGGGGGTCTCCCTCGCTGAGGCAGGCCTATTGGCGTCGGCAACGATGATCGGCGCTGCCGCCGGCAGTATCGTGCTGGGGACCGTGGCTGACAACCGGGGCCGCAGGTTCGCCGTGGTGCTGAGCCTTATCTGGTTTGGTGTAGGAACCGCGTTCATCTACCTGGTGCAGAACTACGCTGAATGGATGATCCTGCGGTTCATCACCGGGTTCGCTATCGGAGGGGTGTGGGGCCCTTGTGTCGCCCTCATAGCCAGACACTGGGCACCGACATATCGAGCCAGGGCCTCATCCTTCATGTTGAGTACCTTCGCGTTAGCTTCCGCCGCTGCGGCACTGGTTGGTCGCCTGGTGCTGACTCTCGATTGGCGACTCCTGTTCCTGACCGGCTCCAGCGCGGTGCTGATAGCGATCTACGTCTACTTCGCCGTGCCTGATGACAGTGGGAGACCTGGTGTTGATAGCCAACGGGAGAGCAAGCGCGAGAGTGTTGGCCTAGCGACGATCTTTTCGGGAGGACTTGCCAGATACACAATCCTCGCTACCCTGCTTAACGCGGCTTTCATGGCCGGGTTCTGGGGCGCTGCCACCTGGATTCCCACCTACCTTGTCAGCGAGAGGGGCCTTAGCCTGGAGGTCATGGCGAACTTTTCCTTCGTCATGTACGTTGGGATGTTCGCTGGCTACCAGTTGTTGGCTTACCTGGGGGATAAGATCGGGAGGAAGAAAGCGCTGATTGTCGCCATCCTGATCGGCGTCGTGTCGATACCCATCTACCTAGTGGTCTCCCACAATAGCTTCCTCTTCTGGTGGGGGATGGTGGTGGACTTCAGCTTCGGCGGGTGCTTCGGGCTGGCAGGGGCATACTACAGCGAGCTGTTTCCAGAGAACGTGAGAGCGTTAGCCGGAGGCTTCGCCTTCAATGTGGGCAGGCTCGGAGCTGTAATTGCACCCTACACGGTGGGACTGATTGCTCAGCAGTATGGTCTGCACATCGGGTTGATTGTGGCGCCGGTAGTCCTCGCCTTGGGCCTGATCGCGCTGGCTTTCCTGCCCGAAACACTGAAAAGCCAGGCACACCTGGAGCCGGGACTGGCCGAGGGATGATTCGGACACCCAACTGAGACCCGAACTTGACCATCGCACCAGCCGATCTGAAGATGGTAGTCAGGGGGGCAGCTAGGAGCTCCCTGACTACCACCCTCGGCACCTGCGAAGACTGGCTGACAGCAGGAGGTAGGCATGGGACGGGCGAGACTATCCCACCGAGAGCGCGTCCTGCGCGCTCTCAACCACGAGGAACCGGACCGCATCCCGATCGATTTCGGCGGAGTGTCCAACTTCACGGCGATCCACATAGATGGACACGAGCGGCTTAAGGCCTTCCTCGGCCTCGAGGGCGGCACGCCGACGATAGCGTCCCTGGTGTCCATGTGCGTGCGCCCCGACCTACGGATCATGCGGCGTTTCGACGTCGATTGCTGGGGGCTGTGGCCTAGGGCACCCCGTACTCCTAAGATCGAACTCCACCAGGAGCCGGACGGGCGCTCCTGGTTCGTGGATGATTGGGGAGTCACGTGGGAGAAGCCGGCGGGCGGCTACTATCACGATCTGGTTGGTCACCCGCTTAAAGGGGCGGAGATAGAGGACCTGGACAGGTTCCCTTGGCCCGATCCGTACGATCCGGGCAGGGTGGCCGGGCTCGCAGACGAGGCTCGAGAAGTGTACGAGAACAGCGACTATGCCATCGTGATGAACTCCGCCTACAGCACCGGGATCGTGGCGGCCTGTGCCTACCTCATGGGTTGGGAGGACTACTATTACGACCTGGCTGGCAGGCCGGAGTTCTTGAAGGCGCTGGTGGAGCGGTTGGAGGACTTCCACATCAAGCAGTGGAACGTCATCCTGGACACCGTGGGCAAGTACGTCCACGTAGCCGTAATGTCCGACGACATCGCGGTCCAGGATGGCCCGTCGATGAAACCGACCACCTACCGAGAGATCTTCAAGCCGGCACACAAGCGCATTTGCGAGTTCATCAAGAGCAAGGCCCCTCACATCAAGGTGATGAACCATGCCTGCGGGGACGAAGGGTACTTCCTTCCCGATTTCGTGGACATCGGGTACGACATCTACAATCCCGTGCAGGTGTCCTGCCCTACCATATCGGACACGGCGAAGCTCAAGGCGGAGTACGGAGACAAGCTCGTGTTCTGGGGCGGAGGGGTCAACACGCAAACCGTACTTCCTTTCGGAACCCCAGAGGACGTTCGCCGGGAGGTGCGCCGTCGGGTGACCGATCTGAAGCCGGGCGGCGGCTTCGTCTTCGCGGCGGTTCACAATATTCAGCGGGACGTACCGCCGGAGAACGTGGTCGCTTGTTTCGACGCGGCGATGGAGTACGGCCGGTACTCGGGAAAGGTCACTTCGGAGGACCGCGAGATCGAGAGCGGCACTGGTCAAATCGGCTTCGGGAAGCTGGAGGGTCTTCGTTCCGAGACGGGTTTGGGGGCGCTTTAGCGCGGGCTAGTGTGGGATAGAGATCGTCGGGGTATTCTGCATCCTCTAGGAAGCGTGGCTCAATACGGCCCAGAGACGGGCCTAAGAAAGGAGTATCTACATGGCTGACAAGACCTACAACCTGTACGAGCTCGGTTACCTGGACGTCCAGGAGTGGCTGAAGGAAACCGACGTGGTGCTCGTGCCCATTGGAAGCTGCGAGCAGCATGGCCGGCATCTACCGGTCAGCGTAGATGGCCTGGCCGCCCTGCAGGCGGTGGAGAGGGCAGCGCGAAAGGCCAGCGTGCCTCACACCCCGCTGATCTGGTTCGGCTACTCTCCCCAGCACCTCGGTGGCCCTGGGCAGGGCTTCGGCACCATCACCCTGAGGCCCGAGACCTATCAGGCGCTGCTGTACGACGTCGGACGCTCCCTGATCC
>JAJYKO010000808.1 GCA_021788565.1 Chloroflexota bacterium | reverse complement strand
TTATGTAAAAAAGCCGGTCGAGGCCGGGTACGTCGAACAGCCCGACGTGGGTCAGCAGTGCACCGGCCCGGAGCCCTGTCTCTCTATCCAGCACCGCACGGAGAAGGTCCGCCGTGTCGAGCTTGCCCTTCACCAGCACGCCCGCGCGTCCCTGTCTGACCAAGGCAACCGCCTGGCGAGCCACCCCGCCGCTCCAAGCCTGGTCCGCGGGAACGTCCACGACCTCCGCGCGGATTGCATCCAGGTCCACGCCGGCGGCGTCGGCCGCCTCCGCGATTCGCGTCGCGTTGCCCACCAGGCAAGGGATACCTATGCCGGCCGCGGCGGCGTCCCTCACGGCCAGGAGCACCTCTCTGTCCTCAGCCCCCGCGACGGCTATGGAGACCGGGCCCAGTCCCTGTGCGGCCGTGACCAGATCATCCAGTTTCTGTATCTTCGTTCTCACCCGCTCACCCACTCGTTATCGCGTCTCCGTACTTTGGGGCGGCCTCTTCGCCTCGAAGGACACGGAGCGTCCTCAGAGCCAGCGCCTCCACTTCTTCGTCACCCGGGTAGATGATTATCCGGGCGATGAAGGAAACCCGCCGGGACACCTGGTCCGTAAACAGCGGAGAGTATGCCAGGCCGCCCGTCAACACAATGGCATCTGGCGCCGCGCCGAGTGCCGCCGCCATCGCCCCGATCTCCTTGGATACCTGGTACGCCATGGCGCGATAGATGAGTTCAGCGCGCTCGTCCCCCTCGGCTATCCGCCGCTCCACCTCACGGGCGTCGCTGGTCCCGAGGTGCGCAACCATTCCTCCCTTGCCCCACAGCCGGCGCCGTAACTCCGTCAGTGGAGTGGAGTTCACCAGGCCCACCAGCCCAGTCAACGGCAGGGTCCCAACCCTCTCAGGAGAGAACGGCCCCATGTCGTTGGCGTTGTTCACATCTATCATACGACCGCCCAGGTGTGCCGACACCGATATGCCGCCCCCCAGATGGACCACAACCAGCGTCAGATCCTCATACCTCTGCCCCAGGTCACGGGCGGCTCTCCTGGCCGCGGACTTCATCGAGAGGGCGTGGCTCAGACTTATGCGGGGAAGTTCCGGCAGCCCGCTGATCCTAGCCACATCGTGCATCTCGTCGACGCAGACGGGATCCACGACATAGGCGGAGACGTCATGCTCAGCCGCCAGATCGCCGGCGATGAGGGCAGCCAGGTTGGAGGCGTGCTCGCGGGTCTCGGGGCTGCGCAGTTCGGCCAGCATCACATCGTCTATTAGAAAAGTGCCGGACGGAAGGGGGTGCAGCAGCCCGCCGCGGGCGGCAATAGCATCGAGCCTGGATAGTTCGTTACGCGAGGCCAGCGACGCCAGCTGTGCGCCAAGCCAGGATCGGACGGCGGCCGAGCGCAGGGCAAGCTGGTCGAGGATGCGTGGATAGGCAGCCAACTCCAGCGAATCGTGGTAAATGGTCTCGGAAACGATGCAGGCCTCGTCCTGGAACAACGCGAGTTTGGTAGACGTCGATCCGGGGTTGATCACCAGGATAAGCCCGCTCATCACGCCTCCGGCCGCAAGTCAGTGATGAGTGATGCGTAATGAGTGATGAGAGGACATTGATCGCTCATTACTCACAGCTCATCACTTCGGTACCCGGCTGCCACACGCCGACGGTGCCCCTCCACCGACTGTGTGGCGTCGCAAGCACATTGTGAAATTGGCACACTCAAGTGTCAATGTGAACTCGAAGGTAGATGGCATCGGAAACTTTGGAAACACAACCCTGCCAGGGATGGGTTAGGCAGCGTGGTCGCGGTCCGCTGGGGCAGGGGCCTCGATAGGGGGCGCGGTGGCTTCGGACGCTTCGACCAGGTTGACGACCGCGGCCTGGACGGCAGCAGCTATGGGAATCGCGAGCAGAGCTCCGATCAGCCCACCCAGGGCAGCGCCGACCAGAAGCGCCAGCACAACCGTCAGCGGCGTAAGTCCAACGGCTCTCTCCATGATTCGCGGTACGAGCACGTTCGACTCGATCAGGTGGAGAACGACAGTGTAGCCAGTCAGCAGCAGCGCCAGGGGTGGCGAGATGGTCAGCGCAATAAAGATCGCCGGTATGGCGCCGAGGTAGGGTCCCACCATGGGAATCGCCTCTGCTATACCGGCGAATACCGCCAGAAGGAGCGCGAAAGGCAGCCCAAAGGCGAGGTAGCCGATGCCCTGCGCCACACCGATGATCAGCATGAGAAGAAGCTGTCCGCGCACCCACGCACCCAGCTTCGTCTCGACGTCCTCCCAGATTCGCAGGGTTCGCGCTCGATGCTCCTCACGAACGGAGCGTAGGACAAGTCGCCGGATGGTGAGCCGCTCCGAAAGCCAGAAGTAGGCGATCACGAGTATCGTGACGACTGAGAAGACTGCTTCAAAGACGGTCAGAGTGACGAGCACCACTCGCGACAGGGTGCCGGCAGAGAACAACGACGAAAGCAGCGGACCAATCTGCTGGGGTTGAACGGCGTTGACGAGTGCCGATCCGGCATCGCGGAGCGGTCCGGCTGGCAAACCTGTCGCCAGACTCGCGAGACGGCCGGAGAGGCTCGGGAGGTCCGAGGTCAGCGACGTTGCCTGTTTGGCTATGGTCTCGCTGACAACCAATACGAAGGCAACGAGCAGCGCCACGATCACCAGGTAGATGCCGAGGATACTCGGTCCTCGGGCGATGCCGCCGCGGCGGAGTCGCGTCACGATCGGCTCGATCCCCGTTGCCAGCAGCATGGCGAGGGCCACCAGCAGCAGCACGTGGCGGATCAGGTCGATGAAGGAAAACACCTGAACGATCAGGACGACGACCGCGGTCGCCAGCGCGACGTTCACGAGATCGAAACGTACTCGTTGAGGTATCAAGGCGGGACTACCTGTGTGAATTTCGATGCGTAATTACTGCCAAATCCGTCAATCCGCCCCAATTGGTTGAGACAACTCGCGCTCTGGGCCAGACGTCACACTATCCAAGATCAGTGCCAGTATGCCGGGGACGGGTGTGGTTACTTGCCGACGCAGAAGTGGGAGAAGATGGTCTGGAGGAGGTCCTCGGTGGCCGTCTCACCGGTGATCTCACCAAGGGCATCTACGGCGAGGCGGACGTCGGAGGCGGTGCAGTCCGCGGGGAGGCCGGCATCGAGGCTGGCAAGGGCGTCCCTGATATGGGAGGCGGCGCGGGAGAGGGCCGCCTTGTGGCGAGGACTGGAGACGAGAAGTTCGTCGCTCTGGACAACGCCGCCGGAGAAGACCGCATCGAGGACGGCCCGGCGGAGGTCGTCCAGACCGGCCTCGGCGAGGGCGGAGGTAGGCACAACGCGGGCGCCGGGGACGAGCCGCTCCAGGTCGTCGCGAGGGGCGGCGGGGGGAAGATCCGACTTGTTGGCTACGAGGATGGCGGGCTTGCCCGTGAGGGAGGCGGCGATCCCCAGATCTGCCGGCTGCAGCGGCTCGGAGGCGTCCACGACGAGGAGACAGAGGTCGGCCTCTGCCATGGCGCGTTGGCTTCGCTCGATGCCGAGGCGCTCCACCGGATCGCGCGACTCGCCGATGCCGGCGGTGTCCACCAGGCAGA
>JAJYKO010000807.1 GCA_021788565.1 Chloroflexota bacterium | reverse complement strand
GAAGCGGGCTGAAGAGGCACAGCGCTTCCTTGCCGACGCCACGGCACTCTTGGCCTCCTCGCTAGACTACGAGACTACACTCTCTCGGGTGGCCAGCCTGGCGGTGCCGCACGTGGCCGACTGGTGTGCGGTTCACCTGGTAGATGAGGACGGACGGCTCCAAACGCTGGCTCTGGCCCACGTGGACCCGCAGAAAGTGGAAACGGCGAGGCACACAGCGTTGCGCTACGCCCCCGACATGAATGATCTGCATGGGGTGCCCAAAGTGATACGGAGCGGCGAGCCGGAACTATACTCCGACATTCCTGAGGAGATGATAGCTCAAATTGCCCGGGACACAGATCACCTCCAAATCATACGGGAGACCGGGATCAAATCGGCGATGATCGTCCCAATAGCGGCACGAGGTCGGACGCTGGGGGCAGTAACCTTCGTCTCGGCCGAGTCGGGCCGCCGATTCGAGGCCGAGGACCTAGAACTTGCCAAGCATTTGGGGCGGCGTGCTGCGCTGGCCATCGAGAACGCCCGTCTCTACCGCGAAGCTCAGGAAGCAGTGCGGCTGCGCAACGAACTATTCTCAAGCGTATCCCACGACTTAAAGAACCCACTCACTGGAATCAAGGGCATGGCGCAGCTGCTGAAGCGCCAGATAACCCGACTGGAGGTTCCGGGCAAGGAGAGGATGTTGGAGGGGCTCTCCAGCATCGATACCACTGCCACCCGGATGACGGCTCAGATCGACGAGCTGTTAGACCTTGCCCGGCTTCAGACCGGGCAGCCGCTAAACATCAACCGGCGAGCATCGGATCTGGTAAGCCTGGTCCGAGAGGTGGCGGCAGATCAGCAACGAGCAACCGAGCGACACCGGATTGTCGTGGTGGCAACTCCCCCGGAGTTGATCGGACAGTGGGATCCGGTGCGTCTGGGCCGGGTGGTGGCCAATCTGCTCTCCAACGCTGTCAAATACAGTCCCGACGGCGGGGAAATTCGGGTCCGCGTCACTCGTGAGAATCGGGATGGAAGCGCGTGGGCGATCCTAACGGTTCAGGATCACGGGATCGGTATCCCTTCCGCCGATCTGTCCAAGGTGTTTGAGGGGTTTCACAGAGCAGGAAACGTGGGGGGACAGATAGCGGGCACGGGTCTTGGTTTAACGAGTGCTCGGCAGGTCGTGGAGCTCCATGGCGGCACGATAGACGTTGCCAGTGAAGAGGGAGTTGGCTCAATCTTCACGGTGCGGCTGCCATTGTCGGTGCTGGAGGCGGGGACGCTCGAAAGACCCGAGACTACGGGCGAGAGTACAGATATAGATTACGAGGGTGTGACCCCTGAACATAGGAGGCGCGTGATCAATGACTGAAAAGGGACCGAAGGGAGACCATGGAGGTCTCTCGGCCACAGCCGGGCCGATCCTGGTGGTCGACGATGACGCCCAGTTGCAGCGGACGATCCAGTGGCTGCTCGAAGACGAGGGGCTGACGGTTGAGACCGCCTCCAACGGAGAGGAGGCCCTGGCTCGCGCGGAATCCCTTCGTCCGGTCCTGGTGATCCTGGACCTCAACCTGCCTGCCCTTGATGGCGAAGGCGTCGTCAACGGGTTGCGAGCGGCGCGGGGCGGCGGCGTACCCATCATCGTGATTAGCAGCGACAGCCGGGTTCAGCAGCGGGCCCAAACCGTGGGCGCCAACAGCTGGCTGAGCAAGCCATTCGAGATCGAGGATCTGGTAGCAGTCGTCTGGCAGGCGTTGAGGACGTGTTGAGCGTTATCGGGCTCCCTCGGTCGGTCTGGGCGCTTTCTCTGGTCGGCCCAGATAGCGCAAGGACAAGCGGGGCATCTCTAAGAATAGCGAGTTCAGAACATGCCAGGCCGTGCCGGAGTACCCTCTGCGGAATGGCGACCTTCACCTGTGAGGTGGCAATGTAAGGAAAGGGGAGGTGGACGGGATGCCAGGTACCGACAACGAGGAGACGAACGTGCCCCGCTGGCTGGACTGGGCGAAGGAACTGGCCGCTATGGCCCAAACCGGGCTGACCTATGCCAGGGATCCCTACGACGTCGCCAGGTATCGGCGGCTGCAGGTGATCGCGGCTGAGATGATCTCCTCCAACTCTCCGACGGATTATCGTCGGGTCCACGACCTCATAACCGGCGAGACCGGCCATCCCACTCCCAAGGTTGATGTCCGGGTGGCAGTGTTCCAGGGCGAGAGCGTGCTGCTTGTGCGAGAGAAAGCCGACGGAGGCTGGACGTTGCCGGGGGGTTGGGCTGATCCCGGCGAGTCCCCGAGGGAGGCGGCGGAGCGGGAGACGTGCGAGGAGTCGGGATACGAGGTGCGGGCGAGCCGCTTGCTGGCCGTCTACGATCGGAACAAGCACCCTCATCCGCCTCTGATATACCACGCCTACAAGCTCTTCTTCGCCTGCGACATAGTGGGGGGAGAGGCGAGAGAGAGCAGCGAGACCAGCGGAGTGGACTTTTTCCCCGTCGCCGCCCTGCCCGATCTATCGCTGGCGAGGGTCACGCCCGCCCAGATCGAGCGGCTCTACGCAATCAACCGAGACAGGCAGCCCACCGACTTCGACTGAACCCACGCTCCGTCTGTCGCGTCGAGGCGTTGGCGAGCGTCCCAGTGGTCGCTTGAGCGCCGTGATACCTTTGGAGTGGCGTCGTGCCAGCTAGCGCGGCGTGGATTTCGGGAACACACTCGCCAAACCTATTGACTTTCCGCGGCATCCATGTACAATCTACTAGAACAAATGTTCTAGATATGGAGGGAAGGAGGGGTGCCGGAGGATGCGGTGTACGGCAGATGCCAAGCGCACGGGCCGGCGTTGCGGCCGCGTGGCCCAGCCGGGTAGCCGCTACTGCAGTTACCATCAGGAAGGGGCTCGAGGCCGGCCTTTGGGCGAGGGGCCCACCGGGGGTGGGGCTTCCTCCTATTCCGCCTTGCCGTATGAGGAGCCCCAGGCGCCCGAATCGGCGGCTCCGCACGGAATGGACGGCGAGATCGCGCTGCTGCGAAGGAGGATCCGCGAGGCGGCCGACGAGGGCGACTGGGAGGCCATGCGGAAGGGAATCGAGACCCTCTGCAAGGTTCTCAAAGTCCAGTATGTCCTGGCGGGGCGCTCCTCGGAAAGTCTCGCCGGTTCCCTGTCCAGAGTGCTCGAAGAGGTCGGCAACGAGCTGGGAATCGCGTTGTAGCAAGTCACCGTAGAGCGGGGCCCAGTGCCCCCGCCGCCAGGCGCTTGAAGGAGGAGGTCTTGGAAAAGGCGGACAGAGAGTTGAGGGGAGCGATCAGGAAGTTGGCTGCTCCGGCCGAAGGCGGCAAGGATGTGGGTGGCGACGTGCGCGTGCTGGCGAGCCGGCTGGACGACAGGGGATGCGCGTACGGCCGTGTCAGCAACGCCCATCTGGAGGAGTTGGCTCGGGGCTATGAGAGGGTTGAGGCCAAGCTGAACGCGGTTCTGCTGGCCGTGGCAGGCACCTTCGTGAGCACTCTGGTGGGGATGGTGGTCTACCATCTGCGCGGGGGATGAGGATGGAGTGCCGTGAGGAGGAAGGGAGGGGCAATACCAGGCAGGTTGACCTGGAGGGAGAG
>JAJYKO010000806.1 GCA_021788565.1 Chloroflexota bacterium | reverse complement strand
CGAGGCGATCACGGCCAGCAGCTGCTCGGACGGTATGGCCGAAAGCAGGGCCAACCCGATGCGAGGGCCGACACCTGTCACACCGATCAGAAGCTGGAACACCTGGAGCTCCTCCCTGGTGGCGAAGCCGTAGAGAGTAACCGCGTCTTCTCGCATCTGCATGTGGGTGTGCAGGCTGATCGGGGAACCGGGCGCCGTAACGCCGGACAGAGTCGACGACGGGGCAAACAGCCGAAACACCACCCCGCCCACGTTCACCAGCACGAAGTCGGGTCCGATCTCTTCCACTACGCCACGCAGCCCCGCGATCATCTGGACACCCTCCCACCGCCCACGGACTCGTTCCACCGGGCGTGGCAGATTGCTATCGCCAGGGCATCCGCGGCATCGTCGGGCTGGGGATTTTCCCTCAGTCCGAGCATGACACGCACCATGTTCTGGACCTGCTCCTTCGTGGCACGACCGTAGCCGGCCACTGCCTGCTTCACCTGCAGGGGGGTGTACTCACTCACGACAAGCCCGTGGCGTGCGGCCACGAGCAGAGCTACGCCGCGGGCGTGGCCCACGGCCAGAGCCGATTGGACGTTTCTGGCAAAAAACAGCTGCTCCGCGGCAGCCTCGGTGGGATGAGTCTGCTCGACGACCCGAGCGAGGCCATCGAACAGGAGCAGCAGGCGTGATGGAAGCGGCACGGAGGCCGGGGTTGTGATCACACCGAAGGCGATGGCCTCCAGATCATCCCCTTCCACAGCCACCGCCCCGTAGCCAAGAATCGCCGTTCCGGGGTCAATGCCCAGGACGACCCGTCTACCTTCGGTCAAGCGCTGAGTACTCCGCGATGGCTTCCTCGGAGACGTCGATGTTGGAGTACACCTTCTGGACGTCGTCCAACTCTTCCAGTCTCTCGATGAGCCTCATAACTTGCGCCGTGGCTTTGGTATCGGCCTCCACGACAGTTTTCGGCACCATGGATACCTCGGCGTTGGTGATGGTGAGCTTGCTCCGCTCCAGCGACTGCCGCACTGTTTCCAGATCACCGGGCTCCGTGTAAACCTCGACGGAACCATCCTCCACCTGGACATCCTCCGCGCCGGCGTCTATGGCCAAAAGCGCGATCTCGTCGGGATCCACCTTCCCGGGATCGATGGAAATCATCCCCTTCGAGTCGAACAGCCAGGCTACGCAGCCGCTTTCGCCGAGGTTTCCGCCGTTGCGGGTAAACGTGCTTCTGATCTCGCCCGCGGCTCGATTGCGATTGTCGGTCATCGCCTGGACAAGGACGGCGGCGCCGCCGGCACCGTACCCCTCGTAGACGATCTCCTCCAGGGCAGCGCCCTCGCCGCCCCCTACTCCACGCTTGATCGCGCGGTCGATGTTCTCCATGGGCATGTTGCTCTCACGTGCCCTCTGTATAGCGAGCCGCAGGCGGAAGTTCGCGTTCGGGTCTCCCCCGCCGTCCCTGGCAGCAATCGTTACCTCACGACCAAGCCTGGTGAATACCTGGCCTCGCCTCGCGTCGTTCACGCCCTTCTGACGCTTGATCTGCGCCCACTTAGAATGGCCGGACATAGTGACTTCACCCCCCTTCGGACCTCTCCACCAACGCAATTCTACCATAGGGGCCGGAAGGCGACCAATGAGGAGGAAGGCTGGGACGGCTCCGACGCACTTTGGTATAATCATGCCTTGGACTCTCGGAAGGACTGGCTCTCTCAGCTTCCAAGAATTGCGAAGGAGCACCGAATGAAGGATTACCAGGCGGAACAGATCCGCAACATAGGTCTCTTCTCTCACGGTGGTGCCGGCAAGACTTCCCTGGCCGAGGCGATGTTGTTCCAAAGCGGGGCCGTCAACCGCCTGGGCAAGGTCGAGGAAGGGTCTACGACCACCGACTACGATCCCGACGAGATCAAGAGGCGCATCTCGGTAAGCACTGCGCTTGCCCCCTGCGAGTGGCAGGGCCACAAACTGAACATCCTGGACACGCCGGGCTACGCCGATTTCATCGGCGAGGTCGTCCAGGCGATGCGGGTTGTTGATGGCGCCTTGATCCTGCTGGACGCCGTGTCCGGGCTCGAAGTGGGTACCGAGACGGCCTGGCGCGAGGCGGAGAAGAACGGCGTTTCGGTGATGTTCTTCGTAAACAAGATGGAGAGAGAGAACGCCAACTTCGAGACCTCCCTCCAGGGACTCCGAACAAGGTTCGGCAACCAGGTGGTCGCGCTTCAGGTGCCCGTGGGCTCCCAGCAGAACTTCAAGGGAGTCGTCGACCTGCTGACCATGAAGGTCTATACCGACGACAAGACCGCGCCCGAGGACGTGACAGGGGAACTGCGCGACGTCGCTCAGGGCTACCGCGACACCATGGTGGAAACCGTGGTGGAGCTGGACGACCAGCTCATCAACAAGTACCTCGAAGGCGAAGAGGTCACCGAAGAGGAGCTCCGTCGTGCAGTTCGGACGGGTGTCCAGAGCAGGGCCATCTTCCCCGTCCTGTGCGGGGCGGCCCTCGCGAACAAGGCTATTCCTCAGGCTATGGATGCTCTGGCTGCCTACATGCCAAGTCCAATGGAAGTAAGCGTTCGCACCGTCGATGGTGTTGTGCCAGTGAAGAAAATGATCGACCAGGGCAAGCAGGCATCCCTGGTTTGGAAGACCATCTCCGACCCCTACGTTGGCCGGCTGAACTACTTCAGGGTTTACTCCGGTGCGGCACAGTCCGATTCCCACGTGTGGAACCCCAATCGCAATAAGGAAGAGCGCATTGGGCAGCTGTATATGCTGCTGGGCAAGCGACAGGACCCAGTGCCGCGGGTGCCGTTCGGTGACATGGGCGCGGTGGCTAAACTGCAAGAGACCTCCACGGGCGACACCCTGACCACCAAAGAGAGCCCGGTCCAGCTGGCCGGTATCGAGTTCCCGGCTCCGGTGTTTTCTGCTGCCATCTCGCCAAAGACCAAGGCAGATCTGGACAAGCTGGGCACGGCATTGACTCGCATGGCCGAAGAGGACCCGACCCTACGGATGGAGAAGAACGCGGAAACCGGCGACATGCTGATGTCGGGGATGGGAGAATCTCACATCGACATCACGGCCGAGCGAATGAAGCGGAAATTCGGGGTGGACGTCAACATCGACATCCCGAAGGTCCCCTACAGGGAAACCGTGGCCGGCACGGCCAAGGGCCAGGGCAGATACAAGAAGCAGACCGGCGGTCACGGTATGTTCGGCGACACCTGGCTGCAGATCGAGCCGCTGCCCGGGGGCGAATTCGTTTTCGAGGACAAGACCGTCGGCGGCTCGGTACCCAAGAACTTCATCCCCGCTGTGGAGAAGGGCGTACGTGAGGCCATGCATGAGGGGATCGTGGCCGGCTTTCCGGTAACCGGCGTGAAGGTCATCCTCTACGATGGCTCCTATCATCCGGTGGACTCCTCGGAAATGTCCTTCAAGATCGCGGCGTCCATGGGCTTCAAGAAGATCGCGAGCGAGGCGAAGCCGGTACTGCTCGAGCCTGTGATGGAGATGTCCATCACGGTGCCGGACGCCTACACAGGGGACATCATCGGAGACCTGAATACCAAGCGGGCCCAGGTGCTTGGAATGATCCCCGA
>JAJYKO010000805.1 GCA_021788565.1 Chloroflexota bacterium | reverse complement strand
ATCGCCTGCACGCCGTACCTCTCGGCGGCGTGCATGATCATGGCGCCCCAGCCGCAGCCGATATCCAGCAGCCTTTCGCCGGGTTTCAGCCTCAGCTTTCGGCAGGTATGATCCAGCTTCGCTTCCTGGGCCGAGTCCAGGTCCTCCTCGCCAGTGGGGAAGTAGGCGCAAGAGTATACCATTCGCTGGTCCAGGAACAGCTTGAAGAAGTCGTTGCCGACGTCGTAATGGTAAGAAATCGCCTTGCGGTCCCGATCCTTGGAGTGCTCAGAGCCGGGCAGATCGGCACGCTGCCGGCCAGCGCCGCCATGGCCGTCCACGCCTCGATCTTTGGGGAGGGACATCAACTGGCGGGTCAGTCCCACCAGGTCGCCAACCCCCAGGGCCACGTCCTCGAAGACGTCACCCAGCCGCATGGCGGCCAATATATCTCCTTCCAGGTCCCAATCGTCGTCCAAATAGGCTTCGCCGAGGGAGAGTTCGTTGGGCGGAAGCATCATCCGTCTGAGGGCGCCCGGCTGTTTCAGGACCAGGGTAAATCGCGTGTCCATCCCGGGGTCGGCGGGCACCACGGTGCCGTCCCAGAGCCTGATGGCGAAATCGCGGGGACCGTACCTCGTGAGAACCCGATTGAGAATGGACAGCGTCAGCGCGGACTCGCGCCGGTTCCCGCTCGACAGCGGTAGCTCACTAGGAGCTTCGGGGAAAATAGTAGATCTGGCCATCTCCGCACTCCTTTCCCTTCGCCTGAAGGGTTGAGTCCCCGGCTGCGGGCCTCGGGCAACCCAGCCATTGCGAGCACGAGACGTTGTGTGTTGGGCACACGGCCATTTGGGAGGCGATCCGTGTGACAACCATCATCTCGCGGACTTCAGGGGAGAACTCCCCGAAGAAATCTCGGTCTGCCGCGACCTCTCGCTCTCACCGCTCCGGCTGGCTGCCAGGCGTCCGCCGCTGAGGTTCAAAGTGGTTGTTCACCCTCGCAGTATAGCACTGTTTGCGTAACTTGAACGAGCAAAATTGTTTTTGCATGCGCCGTGCCGTGGATCCACCCCGCTTTCTGCTACAATCCATCATCGTGAAAACGATGATCGTGGTCCCCACCTACAACGAGAGTGAGAACCTCCCGCGGCTTGTCGAGCAGCTGGAAGGGGTGGGCCTGGGTCTGGAGATCCTGGTCGTGGACGACAACTCTCCGGACGGCACCGGCCGGTTGGCAGAGGAGCTTGCCGCTACCCGCCCGTGGATCCACGTGATGCACCGCTCGGGAAAGCTGGGGCTGGGCACCGCCTACGTCGAGGGGTTCCGCTACGCCCTGAACAAGGGCTACGAAGTCATCGGCGAGATGGATGCCGATCTTTCCCACAACCCGGCCTTTCTTCCGGCCATGCTGCGATCCCTCGAGGATGCCGATCTGGTGCTCGGCTCGCGCTACGTGCCCGGTGGGGGAGTGCGCAACTGGGGAGTAATGCGCAAGATCATCAGCCAGGGCGGGAGCTCCTACGCCCGGCTGGTGCTGGGAATTGGAGTGCATGACCTGACGGGTGGCTTCAAGCTGTTTCGTCGCGAGGCGCTGCAAATGCTCGGCCTCGAAACGGTGCGCTCCAACGGCTACTCCTTCCAGATTGAGCTGACCTACCGCGCCATCCGGAGAGGTTATCGTGTGGTGGAGGTGCCGATCATTTTCGAGGACCGTCGGGTCGGGAAGAGCAAGCTCTCCCGCCAGGTCGTTCTGGAGGCGATGCTGATGGTGCCTCAGTTGAGGCTGGAGGGCTGACGTCCCCCAGCCTCAGGCGTTCTACTCCTCGATGATGCGGTAGCTGGAGGTGATCTTAGCGACCTTGTCCATCATCGCCTCGGCGGAGCAGTACTTCGTCTCGGAGAGCTCGATGGCTCGCTTCACCGCGTCCTCCGAGAGGTTATGGCCCCGGAGCACGTACTCCACGTGGATATCGGTGAAGATCATCGGGTACTCTTTGCGCCGCTCCGCACTCACCACCACGTCGAAACCGGTGAGCTCCTGACGCGACTTCTCGAGGATGGAGACGATGTCCATGCCCGTGCAGCCGGCCAATCCGGCCAGTAGCAGCTCCATGGGGCGCGCCCCCGGTCCCGTTCCACCGTCGGCGGGAGAAGCATCTATGTCGAACTGGTACCCTGAAAGGGCCACGTTGAAACGCATACCCTTGACGTGGGTAGCCTTTACCTCCATGCTTGGTGCCTCCTAGTGCTTTGCTACTCGCGAATTAGAGAACCGGAGCCGGCGTTGGGGACAACCCAGGCTCCATGATATCAGGTCTCGCGTCATAAGATGCTAATTCACGAGCGATATCGCTTTCAGGGGGCACGCCGCCACGCACTTGGAACAGGCCCGGCAGCGTGCCCAGTCGAACATCGGTGGGTCAAAGGGCTCTTCCTGAGAGATGGCACGGACCGAACACACCTTCCGGACCGCGCATTGCCCTTCCGGGCACTCCTCGGGCCGACATCGATTGATGTCAAGCAGTGCCTTGGGCATCTCCAGTACCTTCCTGACGCACCTTTGCCCTCAGGCTCTCGATCTCGTCCTCCAGTTCTTCCATCTCCATGATCATGGTCGGCCGCACCGTATGCGCGGGCATCCGCGCTTTCAGGTCTGCGAGCTGATCCTCCAGCTGCCGCAGCCGTTCGACATCGTTCACAGCTCTTCCCTCCAGCAGTTGACATACCCCCTGGCGGTATAATACGATAGCTCCGGTAGTTGAGCATGTCAACTCCCCGCGTCAAAGCCGCCACCACTATTCGAACGAGGTGGATCGAATGGATCTCAACGGCACCGTCCAAAACGTCGTCAACGTGTTTGACGACACATCCAGTGTCAAGTACTGCTACAGCGGTTGAGGACCCCCACAATCTCAGGAAGAGATTACGCAGATAGTTGCCTGGTATCTTTCCAGGGAATATAGCAACACGGTTCAGGTTAACTACAACGACCTGGCTCGCCCCAGTGTGCGGCAGAAGCATCCCGACGTGCTGGAGCGTCTGCAGAAGGGCGATCTGGTGCTACCCGCGGTCTACGTGGACGGCGAGGAGGTGAGCCTGGGGTACGTGGATTACTTCAGCATCAGCAAGGCGGTGGAGCGAGTCCGTAGTACAGCCGCTGAGCCGGGACTGAGGACTGAGGACTGACCTGAGAGGATTCTGTCAGACGCTTGTTGATGCCTGGAATCGACGCTTTAGCGGGCGCTGTTCGGGAACAACGAGGTAGGGGCGGTTCGCGAACCGCCCCTACAGATGCGATTGCAGGATCCAAACAGTGCCTGATACAGTGCACACAGGCTTTGCAACTCATGGCTCGATCCAGCTGGAGGCAGCTCGGTGGAGATAATATATCTGGTGGCGCTGGTGGTGATACTGGCCCTGATGTTCGCCAATGGTGGTCGCTGTGGCGGCGGGGGTTGAGGGATCGAGTAGCCTTCGCGGTGCGAAGGCATCCCATCGTTGAGACGCGCTGAGCCAACTGTTATAGTCCAGGGAGTCCGGCTTGAAGGTCGGGCTCCCTTATTTGCGTTCTGGCATCTGCGCATGTAAGAACGGCTCCGCAGATGGCAGGACCAGGATGCTCATCGATTGGAAGC
>JAJYKO010000804.1 GCA_021788565.1 Chloroflexota bacterium | reverse complement strand
TAAGAGATGTCAGTATCGACTTGCGTCGTGGGGAGGTGTTGGCGCTGCTCGGGGAAAACGGCGCGGGGAAGTCGACCCTGGTGAAGATTCTTTACGGTGCGTACATCAGGGATCACGGGGAGGTGCTCCTCGATGGTAAAGAGGTGGCCTTCAAGAGCCCTCACGATGCGCTTCGCGCGGGCATCGCTATGATCCCTCAGGAGATCAATCTGGCTCAGCATCTGACGGCGACCCAGAACATATTCCTGGGTGAGGAACTGGCTGGGAGGACGGCCGGGCTTCTGGGCTGGAGGGTTATGAAGCAGGAGGCTAAGAAGCTGCTCGCCGGCCTCGGTATGGATATCGACGTCGATGTGCCCATCGGCCGGTTGAGCACGGCCTACCAGCAGATGGTGGCCATCGCCAAGGCGCTGTATGTCCACGCACGCATAATCATCATGGACGAGCCGACCTCGTCCCTGACAGAGCGCGAGATAGAGCAGCTTTTCTCGGTCATTCGGTCCCTGAAGCAGCAGAGCGTGAGCATAATCTACATCTCCCATCGACTCCAAGAAATCCCTCGAATCGCTGACAGGGTGACGGTGCTCAAAGACGGAATGCTGGTAGGCACGCTCCCCATCAATGAGTGTAGCGAGGACCGCATGGTTCTGATGATGGTTGGCAGGACGCTGGAGGCGAAATTCCCCCACATCGAATGGAAGCCCGGCGCGGAGGCGATACGAGTCGAGGGTTTCACCAGGACCCCAAAGCTCAAGGACATCAGCTTTAGCGTGGGTGCGGGAGAGATCGTGGGTATGTTCGGGCTGGTTGGCGCGGGCCGAACCGAAGTCGCGAGAGCTGTATTCGGGTTGGACCCCAAGGACGCCGGCCGTGTCTATCTGGCTGGCCGGGAGGTTGCTATTAAGGCCCCCAAAGATGCGATCAACGCCGGCATCGGCTTTGTCACCGAGGACCGAAAGAAGGGGCTGCTCCTCAAGCTGGACGTCATGAGCAACATGGTCATGGCCGCCATCCCGAGGATGTGCCGGGCTGGATTCATCGACTTCGGAACCGTCAAGGCTCTGGCCGAGCGGTACCGCCAGCTGCTCCGTGTGAAGACACCTTCGCTCACCCAGAAGATCGTCAATCTGAGCGGTGGAAATCAGCAAAAGATCGCCTTGGCCAAGTGGTTTTGCACGCAGTCCAAGGTAATCATCTTCGATGAGCCAACTCGCGGGATCGATGTTCAGGCTAAGCTTGAGGTCTACGAACAGATCAAGCAGTTCGTAGACCAGGGTGGCGCCGCAATCATGATATCTTCTGAGCTTCCTGAGATTCTGGGAATGAGTCACCGTGTGCTCGTAATTCACGAAGGCGAACTGATGGGCGAACTCTCTCGGGCGGAGGCCACCGAAGAGAAGATAATGAGTCTGGCGTCCGGAATCCGGCCTTCCCTCAAGCCTGCGGTGTAACGCGCGAACCGAGCCGTCGCATAGCATAGCCTCCACCGGAGGAGATGGAGTAACTTCATGTCTACGATCGAAAGAACCGCATCCAGGCCCTTGCTCGACAGGCTAAAGGGGTCGCAGAACATAGTGATGGCCCTGTTGCTGGCTTGTCTGGTTGCTTTTCTCACCAGCACTTCTAACGTCTTCCTAACACCCACCAACCTATTCAGCGTTGGCCGGCAAGTCTCGATGAACGGGTTGCTGGCGATCGGTATGACCATCGTCATTATTGGTGGCGGGATTGACCTCTCGGTTGGCGCCGTGGTTGCGTTTGTGTCAGTGCTAGTTGCACTGATGGCAAAAAGCGGAATGCCCGCGGTCGTGATCCTGCCAGTGGCGTTGGTAGCGGGCGGCGTGCTCGGTACCGTCAACGGAACGATGGTAAGCAAGTTTGGTATCACGCCCTTTATCGCCACTCTGGCAACGATGAGCGCTAGCCGAGGAGCGGTGCTGTTGATTTCGAACGGCACGCCGATCGACTTCCCTTTCGATCCGATCATCAATTTCATTGGCAACGGACTCCTGGGTCCTGTGCCGGTTCCTCTCATTATTTTCGCCCTGGCAGCCGTGGTGTTTCATGTCGTGCTGGGGAACACAAAATTCGGCCTTCACGTGTATGCTCTCGGTAGCTCCGAGGAGGCTGCCCGTCTCTCGGGTGTTAGCACCCGCTTCGTGCAACTTATGACGTACGTGGTCTCGGGTCTTCTATGCGCCGTAGCAGCGTTGATTCTTACAGCCCGGGTCAACTCAGCCCAGCCAACCGCTGGTGAGTTATGGGAGTTGGATGCCATTGCCGGAGCCGTCATAGGGGGCACTAGTATGACCGGTGGTGTAGGCACCATCACCGGCACAGTACTGGGCGTATTGGTCTTCGGGGTCATCGGCAATGGCTTGAATCTCCTGAACGTCCCGTCCTACTGGCAGTACGTAATTCGTGGTGTGATCATCGGCGTGGCAGTGGGTATCGATGTCTTGAGATCTCGCCGCACCGCGTAGTCACGTGCGCCTGCGGAGCGGTGCGGCTCTGGTGGAGTCAGGGCACGGCCGTTCTGCATTCAATCGGATGCACGTTGGTCCGGCATGGCAGCTCCCACGTAGTGATCTTTGAGACTCATTGTGGCGGAGGGGGCATGACAAAAACGGTACGATTAGCGGTTGTAGGGCTGGGGCGCATATCTCACTCCCATCTTGCGGCGATATCTGCATTGGGCGACAACGCTGAGCTAGTGGCGGTGGTGAGCCGGCGGGAGGACGAGGCTCGGTCTGTCGCCGATCGATATGGAGCCAGAAAAGTGTACTTAGATTATGATGCGGCTCTGGCCGACCCCGAAATTGACGGCGTAGTCATTTGCACCCCGAATAGAATGCACCCTCGAGACTCCATCGTGGCGGCCGAAGCCGGCAAGCATGTCCTGGTGGAGAAAATCATGGCGAACACGGTCGCGGAAGCCGACGCCATGATTAGAGCCGCCGACCGCAGCAGTGTGATCCTGATGATTGCCCAGTGCCGGCGTTTCTTCGACGCCGTCATCACTGCCAGGCAGAACATGCGGGAGATCGGAAAGCCGATCAATATCATCCACTACCTCGGGGTGATGTTTGCCGATGCGCCGACCGCTTGGTGGAAGGAAGAGGACATGGAAAACCTCGTCCTGGACATGAACGGCCCTCACGTGATCGATACCATCCTGTGGCTGATGCGCGAGAAGCCGGTCCGCGTTTACGCTGAGACCTATCACAACAACCCTCAATGGAACGGCTGCGACGAGGCTACGGTGCAGCTCTCCTTCGAGTCCGGGGCGATGGCGACTGGCCACATCTCCTTCAACTCCAAGCCGGAGGTAAACGAGCGGTACATCGTGGGAAGCAGTGGCAGCATGCGGATTGCCAACGACCGAGATCTGTGGGTGAACGGGGAGTTAAGAGTGAAGGAAGATCTCGCCGACTACCTGCAAGGCGGCTCCAACTTCAAGCGGCAGATGCTCGAGTTCGTCCAGGCTATCCGGGAGAAGCGTGAGCCGATTGCCTCAGGGCGACAGGTGCGTGAGGTGATCCGAGTGCTGGAAGCGGCTCGCTCTTCCGCGGCGAACCATCAGGCGATCAACCTGTAACTTGGTAACCCACCCTCTTGG
>JAJYKO010000803.1 GCA_021788565.1 Chloroflexota bacterium | reverse complement strand
TCCGGTCGACCATGGCCTCGACCGTGTCCATGTCCACATATACGGTTGCCGGTGCTGCCCCGAGCCAGTTGCAATGGGCCACTATGTCTATGCCTGCACGAACGGCGCGGCTGATTCCCTCCGTGGCGTTGGCGTGACCGATGACGGACTTCCCGAGGCGATGCGCGTCGCGTATGGTCGCTTCGAGTTCTTCCTGCGTATATTGCGCTTTCCGACGGTTGGACGTTGGGTCGGTCGCTCCTCCAGTGACCATGATCTTGATGAAGGCGGCACCGTCAGCTACGACGGCCCTGACCGCTTTAATCATTTCCGCGGTGTTATCCGCTGCCGTTCCAAATGACTCTCCGTGGCCGGCGGTAGTCGTGATAGCCGGACCAACGGCCAGAACTCGGGGTCCCACGGCGAATCCGGCATCCACTAGAGCGGCGACTCGCAGAGCCAGGCCCGCTTGCGAACCGGCGTCGAGGATGGTCGTTACTCCTGAGAGCAAAGCCGAGGCCCCTGAAGCCAGTCCCCAGGCGACGATTCCGACGGAGTCCACCGTGTCGGTAGCCTTGTCTATGTACGGATTGGCGCCCAAGCAGAGGTGAGCGTGGGCGTCGATCAGGCCCGGCACTATGGTCTGATTCCGGAGATCGAGAAACGTGTCGGGTACCCCGTGAGTACTCACAAACTTGTCCCATGGCTCCACAGCGACGATCAGACCCTGTTCAACGAGGAGGGCGACGTCTTCTTGAGCCGGAGCGCCGGTCCCGTCCAAGAGGACGCCGCATCGCAGAAAAAGTGGGTCAGTTGGTTCGGTCATCTTCGGCATTCCTTTAAGTATCCCGCTCCGGGGAGAAAGAATCGTCGTCATGTTGGGCTGGATCCGCACGGGGACGTAAATGCTCGCCACCGTCCAGAGGGATCACCGAACCGGTCATGTAGTCGAACTGCCCATCCACAATGGCGGTTACCGCACGCGCCACCTCTTTAGTCGAGCCGAAACGTCTCATCGGCGTTGGGCGGGAGTCGACTCGGTCGACGCCGGGTTCCAAGAAATCATCAGCAGCTATAGGACCCGGCGACAACATGTTCACAGTCACTCCGATGCCCGCCAACTCGCTTGCGAGCTGGCGAGTGAGGCCCGCGAGCGCCACCTTGCTCACTCCATAGGCGCCGGTACCCAAGGTAGGAACCAGTCCCTGGATAGAACCAAGAAGAACTATTTTCGGAGCGCGTGACCTCTTCAAGAGGGGGAGAAACTCCTGGACGCAGATCAGGGCACCGGTGAGGTTGACATCTATTAGCTGGCGCCAAACTCGAAGGTCGATTGAGGCTAGTTCCCCGGCCACGCCAATACCGGGTGATCGCGATGTGACGGCGGCGGCATGAACCAGCCAATCTACGTGACCGTAGGTCGCCGCAACCCGCGTGGCTACGGCAGCAACCGCCGCTTGATCGGTAATGTCAGCACGAAACGTCTCACCAACGCCCACCTCGGGATCGACACTATCGATGGCTACGACGACCGAGCCACGCCTGATCAACTCGGCACAAATCGCGGTGCCGATGATCCCTGCGGCCCCGGTCACTACAGCGACGTTTGAAAGCTCCGTCATCTGGACGCCGGCTTTATAACATTGCGCCTAAGCTCCGCTTCGTAAGCGAATACCGCTCCTAAGCCGCCAGTATGAACAAATACGACCCTCTCTCCAGGTTCGGGGGGCCGCTCTTGTAGATCCTCAAACATTCCGGCAAAGCCCTTCGCCGTGTAGACGGGATCGAGGATCAAACCCTCCAGTCGCGCCGCCGCCGATAACGCCTTCCAGCTCTGAGTACTTCCCACGCCATAGGCCGGTCCGCCACTTGGATGGATGACGATGTCATCTTCTGCCAGCGGATTGGAGAGTCCCAGGGCAGAAGCAGCCGCCGAAATAGCTTTGTGGAGACGTCCTTCGGTACCGCTCTGGGTGGGGCGCCAGTCGAGCCCTATCACCTCCCAAGGAAGGCCCAGCAGTCGCGACCCAAGTAAGAATCCACCCAGGACAGCACCTTCTGAGGTCACGTACATCCTGGTTGGGGTCGCGAGCGTATCCGCCACCTGGCCATACAGCTCAAGAGTGGCACCAACGTATGCCACTACCGAGAGGGCATGCAGCGAACTTTCCAAAATATATGGCCGTCGCCCCGCAGCTCGCAGGCGCTCCGCTTCGGCGTGCATACTTGCGCTTGCTGACGTCCTGTCCTGCATGTCGGGATCGGAGTCAATCCAAACGGTCTTTCCCCCGAGCACCTCGTGGAGCAGAGCATTTCCATTGGAACGCGCGGCGGGTCGGCGCTGCAGCACGATTACGGCGTCCAAGCCAACTTTATTCGCGGCGGCCACGCATTGAACGGCGTGGTTGGACTGCTCGCCTCCACCGCCGGCGATGATCACGTCGCAACCTTGGGCGACGGCCTCTCCGAGAATGAACTCCATTAGTCGCGACTTGTTACCGCCAAGAGCAAGCCCAGTGAGGTCATCACGCTTGACCAATAATTCTCCGACACCTGCCAAGGCGGCGAGTCGAGGGACCGATTGGAGTCCAGTGGGTAGCACGGCGAGACGTTGACGCGGAAGAGAATCGATCCTCTTCCGCAACTCCTCAGCGCTAACCATCGGCGCGATCATTTGGCATCGTTGATGATGGGTAGACGGGCGATCGCAGAGATCTCAACGCTGAAATCGGATCGAGCTAGGGCCGCCACCTCAACGGTCGTGCGAGAAGGGTATGGGTGACCCTGGAAGAAGGCCCGATAGGCCGTGTCGATGTCATCTATGAGGGAAATGTCAGTCACATATACCGTCGTCGAAACGACATCTGCGAGCGAAGTTCCGGCACTCTCCAGGGTATTTGCTAAATTCTCAAGCACTCTTATAGCCTGCTCGGCCCCATTGGATCCGCAGGTAGCACCACTCTGGTCTACAGGCACGTGGCCGGACACGTATACCCACTCGCCGACGATTACCGCTGGCGAATACGGGCGGGTGGGAACCGAATTACGTGCGTCGTGGACACCCCTCATTGCTGCCCATCCATTTCCAGGCGTAGGAGGCGCATGGTTTCTTCATTGGGCGGATACGTGCCGCGGAGCGAAGCACCGTCTTGTACGCGACGAAGAATGTGTGCTTCCAAGGACTCCATATCGTAAGCTTCAGTCGCTATCTCGTCGGCAAGATGGCTAGGGATACATACCACTCCATCCGCGTCACCGACCATGACGTCGCCTGGATAGACAGCGACACCTGCACAACCGATTGGTACATTGATGTCCACTGCGTGGTGGAGTGACAAATTGATCATTGCCGAGCTACTCTTGACGTACACAGGGAAGTCCATCGCTGCAATATTCCCGGAGTCTCGTACGGAGCCGTCGCTGACCATACCGACTACGCCACGCCGTTCCAACCTGGTCATGAGGATTTCACCCGCGGCTGCGGAGCGGTCCACCCCGCGACAGTCCATGACTAACACGGAACCGGGAGGGGCTTGCTCTATAGCCAATCTCTGAGGGTGGTCGTAATCTGTAAAAGCTGAGAGGATATCCAGATCTTCTCGAGCGGGTATGTAGCGCAAGGTATACGCCACACCGACTAGCTGTTTC
>JAJYKO010000802.1:909-3630 GCA_021788565.1 Chloroflexota bacterium | reverse complement strand
CGAACAGGAACCGTCAAATCCTCACCGCCTGCCGCCAGCTCGCGCCAAACCCGCGCCGCGCAAACAGCACTGCCGAATCTGCACCCCAGATGCTCAGACAGTCAGACCGCTAACACCAATCTGGCCTGTAGCTGGGCAGGTGCCGGGATCGTCGTGGGACTGGTCTTGCTGGTTGTTCCGCTTCCGCAGCCGGCCAACAACGCTGTGAGCCCAAGGGCAGCGACGAGCTTCACTCCACGGTGCATGTCAGCCTCCCGAGATGTGCGATTGGTCAGTGCCGTGGTGGCGCCGTTCGAGTAGTGCGGCTAGTCCTTGGCCGGCGGAGACGGCGATGAACACGGCGACACCGTTGACGAGGACGTTTATCAGGAGGACCGCGCCCCAGGGTGGATCGCCGTTGTAGTCCGAGGCGGTGAGAACGCCGATGCTGGCAGCGATGCCCAGCGACAACACCCCGAATAGTGTCGCGACTGCCAGTTGGGGTTTGGTGCCGTGCCGGCGAAACGTGTAACCGGCCGATACAGCTAGCAGGACTTCGAGAGCGCCCGTGAGGATTCCGGCAGTGACGGCGCTCCCGGCGAGGAAGTCTCCGGTCACGACGGTGAAGACCATGGGGACCAGCACCACGACCGTCCATACGCAGGCGAGGACGACCACGATCGCAAGTCTGGGGGAGCGGTGACCGCCTGGCGGAGGACCCCTAGTGCCGCCCCATGGCGGTGGCTTAGCGAACGCAGGCGGCCGGTATCCGGGGTGGGTCTCGGGCGGATACCAGTTGCCGTCTGATGCTTTCCAGTAGCCGGGACCGGGAGGGGTGTCTCTAGCAGGTGGTGGCGACATGGTTGTCATCGCTGCCCTCCGTGATCTCAAAGGGCTAGAAGATGCTGAAGAAGCTGACGCTTCCCCATACGGCCACAACTACCAATACCGGCGCGGCCACCCACGCCGCGACAGCACCAAAGTGACGGCCGGAACGAGCTGCCCAAATCCCGAGTACAAGTGCCACAACCGGGGCGGCGATCGCCACGACAAGCTGCCCCAAGTTGTCCACCCAGGAGGTGTCGTTCTCGCCGCTGGCGAGGGCGCTGCCCACCGAGATGGCCACGAGCACAGGGGTCAGGGCGAGAGCAAGCCAGGACAACCGCGCCGCCCACCGAGCGAAACGAGGCGGCGTGTGCGATTCGGGTTCTTCGAATCGTCTGTCCGGTTCATGAGGTCTTCCGACAACGACCGACATTGATTCTCACCACCTTCCTTCTCGTATCCATGGTGCTCATGGATGCGGCGCTACGGCCAGAGTCCAAGGACCCCATTGCTCGGGAGATGCAAGGCCCGACCGTCCATAGTGACGTTGGACTCTGTTGGCTGGGCAGTGGCGCCTGTGGAATGACGCTGAGCGGAACGGAGAAGGAGGTGTTGGCCGATGAAACGTCTCTATTTTGAGATGTACGAATACAGGGACGGCCTCAAAGAGGATGACTTCCGGGCTTTGACAAAGACGTTCGCCGACGCGGGCACCGCACCTGGCGTGGTGGCCCACTACGAGCGACTCGATGGCCAAGGCGGCTTCATCATCGAAGAGTTCCCCTCGGACGCCGAGAAGAGCTATGAGCTGACCCTGCGCTACAGCCCATGGGTGAAGATGCACGTCTTCCCGATCACCACCATCGAGGACGCCTTCCCGGTGATACAGCGCGTGTACGGCTGACGAAGCCGGAACTCACGACATGCGTTCAGGGGCGCCCAGAACGCGAACGCAGAACATCACCGGAGACGGCTTTGAGGGCGATCCGATCGACGGATCGGGCGCGCCGGGGCGACCCTCGTTGTCCGAAACCGCCACGATCAACCCGCTACGCAGGGCGTTTTTCTCCTCTCCGACCGCGGCGTTGACCGCGGAGAGCACGGGGGCAGTTGGCTAGAGCCTTCGCCCGCCACGAGGCGCCAGTTTGGCGCAGAGGAATGGGTCTTTAGCCCCCTTCCCCCAGGCACAAAAGCCTTCTTAGGGTGGGTCCATTGTCTCATGCGCCGAGATACGGCATCGAATAGAGGTGGAGACTCATGATCAAAGAGCGTGCAAGATCGGCATTTCTGGTTGTTGCCATGGCCGCAGCGGGGGCTGGATTTGTACCCGCCTTCGCCGGAGCTGCGAGCGCCCAAACTTTCCCTCCGCCACCGCATGTGAATCAGAATGCCCCGGATCATGCTGGGACGGCGTGCTACTCGATCCTCACGCACAACCCCAACACCACGCCTCCCGGCTTTCCTAATGGCTATGCCGAGGACATCTTCGAGCAGGTCGGCTACACGATGGGCTGCTTCGGCTAGCAACAGCCCTCTGAAGGACCGAGTTCCCACAAAACCGACAAAGACCTTCGCCCTTCGGCTTACCCGAAGGGGTCACGGTTAGCCTCTGCTCAACCCCGTCTCGGTATTGAACCGCCCTGGGTTTGATGGAGGCTCGGGTTATTGGATTCCAACCACTGGGTGGTCGGCTTGTTGGGCAGCGTAGAAGGCTGCTTCGAACTCTGCTGGGGGGATGTCGCCGCAGTGGCTGTGTAGGCGCTGTTCGTTGAACCAGTGGACCCAGGCGAGGGTGGCCAGCTCGAGGTGGTCGACGTCGTCCCAGCCAGCGGTGTCGGGCCCGTACACGCACTCGGCCTTGTAGAGCCCGTTGGTGGTCTCAGCGAGCGCGTTGGACCTCACGGTCAACTGCACCTG
>JAJYKO010000802.1:0-899 GCA_021788565.1 Chloroflexota bacterium | reverse complement strand
GAGTGCAATATGAAGTCATCGCCTTGTCATACGAATCAGCGACCGTTCCGATCGAGGGTCGGGCCCCGATCTCTTCCAGGCGCTCGGTGAAACGCACCGAAGTGAATTGCGACCCGGCGTCCGAATGGGCCACAAGTCCGACCAGCCGGCGGCCGCCGCGGGAGCGCCTGGCCATCTCTAAAGCGTCGAGGACCATCTCGGTCTTCATGTTCGACGCCACCCGCCAACCCACAATGCGCCGTGAGAAGGCATCGACGATGAAACACACATACGCCATCCCCGAGCGGGTCGGCACGTAGGTCAGGTCGGTCACCCACAAGGCATCGGGCCGGACGGCGCTGAAGATCCGGTTGACCAGATCGGCCGCCCTGGTGGCATCGGGGTCCGCTCGGGTGGTGAAGACCCTGCGCCGGCGGGTCACGCCGACCATGCCGGCCGAGCGCATCAGCCGGGCCGTCTGGTCCCGGCCGATATCGACCCCGGCCCGGCGGGCCGCCTTCCACAGCTTGTCGGCCCCGTAGACCTTGCGGTTCGCGACCCACAGGGCGGTCAGCACCTGGATCATCACTGCATCACGCAGACTGCGAGCCGACGGTTGGGTCTCACGCTTCTTCGCGGCGTAGTAGGTGCTCGGAGCCACCTGCAACGTCTCACAGATGGGCTCGACTCCGAACTCGGGGCGGTTCTCGTCGATGAACGCGACGATCACTTCTGTGGGCGGTCGAGCTCCGCCGCGAAGAAACTGGTTATCACGAATTCGTGATAACCAGTTTTGGGGGTATCCACTTAACCGGACTGGCTCAGCGGTAGGTTCGGACGGCGTGATCGCTAAGGCGGTGGCCGGGAAGCACTATCCGCGCTCGGTGGGCGAGCTTCGCTCGTGGTTCCCCACCGACGTG
>JAJYKO010000801.1 GCA_021788565.1 Chloroflexota bacterium | reverse complement strand
CAAGTATTCCACAATTTAGCTCCCCGACTGTTGATCAGCTACCCTGTACAGCAAAGATCGTTCCGAGGAAGCTAATGGCCGGCCCGGTTCATGGTCCGTGTTACGGTGTCGGGAGGGCGAGCCTCCTGGCGAGCCGCCACGCCGGTAGGGAATAGGTGGCTCAGCAGGAGCTTCGCCCTCCCCGACTGTTACCCTATTTACCTCCGCTGATGAACCATGCCTATTGACCGTGACGGTTCAGCAGGGCGGGCAAATCGAGGCACAGCTCGGAGGGGTGTGCGGGGGAGGAAAAATCATGGGGAGGGCGAGCCTCCCCATACCCTTACCTACAGAATCACGGGTCGGTGGCCAGAGCGCGGCTGGAGCACATCCAACTGCTTGTGGATTCTGCCCGCGATCTCGACGCGAAGGCTCTGCAGCTCCACCTGAAGACCTTCCACTCGAAGATGCAGCGCCTCACGCACATCGCCTTGTAACCCCTCCAGTGGGGAGCGAAGCCTTAGTCCAATCTCCTGCTGAATCGACTCCACCTGACGCTGCGCCGCGCTCAGTCGGGATTGCCAGTGGGTCCCCAACTCGGCCTGGAGCACCCATGCCTCGGATTGGAGCTGTCCCAGCTGACCCTGTACGTCGTCAAGCTGTAGCTGCAGCCGGGTACCCAGCTCGACCTGAACCGATGCCATCTCCGCCTGTAGCCGCTCCAGGGCGGCCTGCGCCTCCGACAGATGGGCCCAGATCCGCGTTCCAAGATCCATCTGGGTGCTGTCCAGGTAGCTGGATGGATCTGAGACCTGAGCGAGCATATCCTTTGCCCGCTGCAAGCCCCGCCTGGGGATCCGGCCTTGACGGATCATCTCCCTGAGCTGAGAGAAGCTCATCACCGTTTCCTTGTAGAGGTTGGCCATCTGCTCGTAGAACCGCTCCGGAGGGAGCCTGGTGGGAAGCACGCTGTGGAAGAAATCAAACTTCTCCCAACCAGCCTTGATCAAGTGCTTCTTGTCCTCGTAGAGCTGAGTACCCGGGAGGGGGGTCAGGATGGTGAACTGCAGGAACTGAATCCTCTTCTTCTTGACGTACTCGATCAAGCCCTCGAAGTCCCGCTCCTCCCAATCCGGATCGATCAAGAAGGCACCCCAGATGTCGATCCCGTTGGCGTGCATTATGTCTATCGCTCGATCGTTGACAGCCACCGAGGCGTCCTTGCCTTTATTAAACTGGTCCAATTCCTCTTCGCGATAGGCTTCCAACCCCATAAGCACGGTGGAGAGGCCAGCTTTGGCTAGCTTCTCCATGCCGTCGGGATCCCGAACCATAGCATCCGCGCGCCCTTGGATCCAGAACTTCTTATGGATATTCCGCTCCTCCATGAGCTGGACGATCTTGTGCGTGCGCGGCATCGAAGCGAGGAAGTTGTCGTCGACGATGCAGAAATAGTCGCAGCCCGAGGGCAACGCTTCCACCTCCGACACAACCCTCTCTGGGGACTTGAACCGCACCTTTCCGCCGAAAAAGCGCCACACCGAGCAGAACTTACACTTGTAGGGGCATCCGCGGGTGGTCTCAATCGTGTAGACGTTGTCCCAGAATCGAAAGAAGTAGCCGGGGCGATAGCTCTCGACCAGATCACGCCGCGGCCACGGGACCTGGTCAAGGTCCTTGAGAGGCACGGAGGGCTGGGTGTGGACCAACTCACCCCTGTCCCTGTACGCGATGCCTGGCACGCTGGACGGGTGTTCGCCCGTTTCGATGGTCTGCACCAGATGTGGGAAGCTCTGCTCGGCCTCCCCAACCACGACATAGTCCACGTCAGGGGTGTCGAACTCGGCCATGCTCATAGAAGCATGATGGCCACCGACGACCACGCGCACGCCCGGCAGAGTAGCCTTTGCGGTGCGGCAAATCTCTTGTGCGTGGGGCACTTCCGCGGTGAAGCCCGTGGTACCAACCAGGTCGGGCTGAAAATCTCTGAGGGTTCCTACCAGGTCAGGGTCAGAACGCATGTCGAGAATGCGCACCTCGTGCGCTGGCACTGTGCCTGCCACCGTTTCCAGAGCCAGAGGCTCCGGGCGAGCCAGCCTTTTGAAGCCAATAGCCGTCTGGTTCGAATCTGGCTGGATCAACAGTATACGCATGGAGCCCTCCTGAAGGCAGATGCCCGGCTGCTTCAGCTTACAGCCTCTTAGGGGTACAGTCAATTAACCAGTGCTGCCCTCCATACCATTTTCTCGAACACCGGCTATCGTTCTTTGACGTCTCGAAGAAGTGGAGTGATCTATAAGCCTACAGTCGGGGTGAAACCTAGAAAGAAAATAGCCACGAAGTAGATCGCGTTTAGAGCCAGTCCCAGAGGCACACCCAGCTTCGCCCACTCGCCGCTGGTTATCCCCAGCTTGCCGGCAGAGATGATGTTCGGGATGTTTCCAGGGATCAACATTCCCCCGGAGATCAGAAGCCCCATCAGCGCGGCATTGATCTGTGCCTGAGTCATCGATGGAGCGATCTCAGCGGCCGTCAGGGTCGCGTTGTCGAGAATGGCCGAGACCATGTTGAGCCAATACAGCACCTGTGCGGGCACTTGAACAAAGTACTTGTTGATGATGATTTCCATGCCGGCGCCCAGCAGGAACAGCGCCGCAACAAAGGCGTACACCTTGACCGCCCGCACAATCACGTCCCTCAGACCACCATCCTCGGGACCGACCTCCATTTTCTCGACCAGGCGGGCCGCCTTTCTTCCCACCCAGAAGACGCCGACGAGTGCACACGCCACAACCCCTAACACAATCAATATGCCTAACTGGTCGAAGAGATACCAGAACCCAGCGTTATAGGGAGGACCGGCGAGTTTGACCACCGCGATGGTCGAGAGCGGCTCGCCCAGGGGTGTGAGCACGGCACCGAGACCGATTGAGAAACAGGCTATGATCACCAGGTTGATCTTGTTCTTCCTCTCCAGCGGCATGAGGTTGACGATCTCGACCAGGAAGAGGGAAGCGATGATGGCAGTGATGATGCTTGAGAGCAGGCCGAGCACCGCGATGACCGCGAAGATGACCGCGCTGAGAGGAACGGACTTGAGGATGCTGTTCATCGCCCTCTCGAAGGCATACCTGCCGTAGTAAAAGAGCAGCCCAGCCACAAGGACAGCCGGGACTATGCCCCTGGCGACCGGCTCCTCCACCGCCAGCTTCACCAGATCCAGGCTCCACTTGCCGGTCACGGTCACAGCCAGTGCACCCATGATGAACAGGAAGACTTCGAGGTTCTCCTCCGCGATCTTCACCTTGAAGGGGAAGACCAGCACGACAAGGAAAATTGCGAACAGGGCCACATCGACTGGTGTAGGCTGCATCATCGCTACCCCTTTTCCCTGATGTTATCGCCCAGGCAGAGAGATGCCCGTTGCGGCCAGCGAGGCCGGGTCGCAAGGTTCGATCTCCATGCCAAAGGTTCGCGCAAAGCTCTCGACAAGACGCGGCCGGACCTCCTCCAACGTCACAGGGCGGCCCAGCAGTCGGGCCATCGACGTCACCCCTTTGTCCGTTATGCCGCAGGGATTTATCAGGCGAAAGTGCGAGAGGTTCGGCTCGACGTTCAGGGCGAAGCCGTGCATCGTGATGCCGCCGGAAATGGCGAC
>JAJYKO010000800.1 GCA_021788565.1 Chloroflexota bacterium | reverse complement strand
GTAGTCGCCCCTGTCCACCCGTCGAACAAGGTCCTGTGCTTCCTGCTTGAGATCATCCATCGCGCTCATGGCTGCTCCTATAGGTTGGGGTCTTCCCGCTATTCGCGGGGATCGGCTGCTTCGACTGCCGGCTTGGCTGCTGAAGAGCCAGGGGGTGAGGGTGGGCCGGCTACGTCGGGGACGGAAATCAGACCGAAGACAAAGCGCCGACGTTCGGGCGTCGTCCCCGCCCTCGACAGCCGGCGCTTCACTACGATGTATGGCTATCATCGTGCCGTATCTCTCGCGGAGGTATGCACAGCTGCCTGCGTGGTCCTGGTCGCAGTGGGTCAGGACGACGAGCTTCAGGTTTCCGGGCTGGCAGCCTGAGCTCTCAAGCTTTGCCTCCAGGGTGGTGCGCGCGGATGAGAAGCCAGAGTCGATCAGGACATAGCCGGTGTCGGTTCTGACAAGATAGCAGTTTGCGCTGACCAAGCCACCGGGTCCCGATAGGGCAATCGTCTCGATTTCTTGCGGCATGCTTACCTCCCTCCCGTAAACCGAGCCCCGGGCCGATGATCCCACTTCCGGCGAGATGGCTCCGAAATAGGAGCAGAACGCGAGCGCGAAACCGACGGCTGTCGCCTTTGGGGCGCCGAGGTCGAAGTGAGTGTCCCCAACGGCGGGGGCTGGTTCTCCGAGCAGAGTGAAGAAGAGCACTGCGCCGCTGTACACGAAAGCACCAGCTCCTGAGATGTGACACTGGGTAAGTCAGGCGCCTACGTGGGCTGGGACCAGGAGTACTCCATCTGGCGGGCAGTGCGGCGGGCGGTCTCGTCCCCGAGGAGGCGTGACACGATGTGAAAGGCCATGTCGATGCCCGCTGATATTCCAGCGGAGGTGGCGACGCGACCAGTGTCTACGAGGCGAAGGTCGTCCCGAACCGTGGTGGCGGGGAACGTCTCGCGGAGGCGGTCGACGCTGGCCCAGTGAGTGGTAGCCTCTAAGCCGTGGAGGAGACCGGCCTCGCCCAGGAGGAAGGCACCGGTGCAAACAGACGTGGTGAGCAAGGTGTTCTGGTGGGTGTCCCGAATCCATCGGATGAGGTCGGTGTTGTACGCCTCTCGGCGAGTTCCCATGCCACCGGGGACCACAAGGAGGTCAACGGGCGGGCAGGAGGCGAAGTCGAAGTCTGGCTGAACGCGGAGGCCGCCGCGCGCCCTCACAGTTCCCGTGTGCTGAGCGACGGTGAAGACGTGGAGGGCGAAGGGAGCGTCCGGCCCAGCGATCTCGGGCCTGGCGGCCACTGCGAAAACCTCGAAGGGCCCGACGAAGTCGAGTTCCTCGACGTCGTCGAAGAGGAGCAGCGCGACGTTCAGGTTCCGTTCTGGTGACATAGATCACCCTCCGGACGGTAGGGGGGCAACCAGCAGGTAGGGTCGCCCCCGGCCCCAACCGACGTGTTGGCGTTGGGCGCCGCTAGTCCACCATCGCGACGGCGTCGGCTCGAGTGAGACGCAGGTAAGCTACCTTGACCGGGCAGGTGTCGTGGTGCTCGCTGCCACAGTGCAGGCAGACGGTATTGACCGTGTCTTCGTCGTCGATGGCGGCGGAGATGAAGGCCTCCATAGTCTCCTGTAAACCGTCACGAGCGGACGGGTCTAGCCGCTCCAGGACATCGGCGAACCTGCGCGAGCGCTCTTCGTAGACGTCGGCCACAAGCCTCTTGCCCCGATCGGTCAGCTGGATGCGCACGACTCGCCGGTCGTGGGGATCTTCGATCCTGGAGGCGAGTTCCTTCCGCACTAGCCGATCGATGGTTTTGGTAGCCGCTGGGAAGCTGATGTCGAGTCCCTCGGCAACATCGCTCATGAGGGAACTCTCGTTCAGAGACAGGTAGCGGAGCGCCAGCAGCTGGGCAGGAGTCACCTGTTGCTCGAAGCTCTGGTCCAGCATGCGCTCGGTCATGAGCTTCTCAACGATTGCGACGAAGAGGTCTGAGGCATGTTCGACGTTGGACGCGAGTGTGGTCGGAATCATATCCACCCCCTCCTTGGCTATCATCCACGATAGCTGTCATCCACGCCGGGCTCTATCTGCCATAGATAGATCCACGACTATATCGTAGCTTATCACCTGGCTAACTAAGAAGTCAACGGAATTCACATAACTAATTACCAAGTTCACCAGGGCGGTTTAGGGCAGGCTCGGGGCGGCGGAATTCACCTGACTAGCCGGCGAATTATCAGGGAGACCCCGAGCACGAGCCCGAACGCCGCGCCAAAGCGAAGCGCGCTCTCCCGGTCGAGCATCGTCTGGACGTCTCCGTTGACGTTGCCCGCGAGCAAGACCCCCACGCGGGCATCGGTGAGGTCCGCATGGCGGGCGATGACGATCCCTGATCCTGCCTGGTGGAGTCGAGCGTCGGAGGCGATGAGCCACTGGGAGCCTCCCCTGTCAACGTTGAGCTCCTGGGCCACCGAGAGCCAGGATCCACCCATGTTTACGTGGGCTTCGTTCGCGACTATGGCTCCGGCCACGCCTTTGTTTAGGGCGACGTTGTCGGCCTGGACCATCAGGGCCGCGCGGGTCTCTACCGTGGTTTCGGGACGGTACTCGATCTTCCCGACGGGACCGGGTGCGGGTTGTTTTTCCGGAGTGTCTGCTTCGCGCCTTTCGTCGGGCTGGGTGTCCATCTTCCTCCTCCTCAGCGCTAAAGTTGGTGTTCAAATGGGTTCCTGCAATAAGTCTGCCGAGGGTTGCGAGGAACATGTTACAACACGCACGAAGAAGGTGGTATCGGTCGGAGGGAACGCTTCTTGCCTCTACTTTCTTCCTTTTGCTATGGTGGCGTGTGTAACTGGGTTGAGACAACGCAGGCTCCAAGATATGAGGTGATATGGCGCGAGGCGCCGGTACTCTGTCACACGGCGTTTTATCGATCGCGGAATCGGGGCTTCAGCCGGTCGTACCTGAATCACCCGCTACAGCTTCGATTCCAGGACGTCGGTAAACGTGTGACGCAGTACCAGTTGGCGTGGCTGGCAGGAGGATAAGATGTTTGGTGATAGATCGGCTTTCTGGGGTGAGCTTTTCCGCGTGGGCGGGATTCTTCTTCTGGCTGGGGGGGTCCTTGGTGTGATCTCAGGGCTCCTCACACCGGCCACCGCCGATACGAGGCAGCAGGTGGCGAGCAATCTATTCATGCCGGCGAACCTGCTGGGGACTCTGGCGGGGCTGCTGACGGTAGTGGGGCTTCCGTTCGCGTACATTCGGTTCGCGAGAAGCGCAAGTTGGATCGGGTTGGTGGGTTTCGCGGCGTTGATGCTGGCAGGCATTATGGTGGCGTTCTTTGGACCGCTGCTCTCACTGCTGGTCTTTCCTTGGCTGGCGACGCTTTCAATCTCGACGGCGGCGCTGGATCAGGGTCCGCCTGGCCTGGCGATCTATTTTCTGGTGTCCGGCGTGATCGCGCTGGTCGGAGCGGTTCTTTTCGGGCTATCGGTAGTGGGGTTCAGCAGTTTCTCGCGGTGGGCGGGTTATCTGCTGGTGGCTGCCGGGGTGTCCAATGTGCTGCTGGGGTTTGGGTTGAACTTCAGCGGGCCGCTGGGGTCCATTCCCGCCGACCTGTTCTACGTGGCGATGGGGTGGATTGGGTGCGAG
>JAJYKO010000799.1 GCA_021788565.1 Chloroflexota bacterium | reverse complement strand
CCTGGATGCAGGGGGCGGGGTCGCCCCTGACCCCGCCGGTCGATGAGGGAGCCGCGGCGTGGCGAGAGCGAGGGCGGGTGAGGGCCGCCCAGCGGGCCGGCAGAGCCGCCGGCCCCTACAGGGTTGCGAGGTCGGTGCACGCGGGGCAGAGCGCCCCGCCCTACGGAATTTGGTAGAGGGGATGACGTGGGGATTGAGGTTCTGGCTCCAGACGTTGTGGGGAAGATAGCCGCGGGTGAGGTCGTGGAGAGGCCGGCTTCTGTCGTGAAGGAGCTGGTCGAGAACGCGGTGGACGCTGGGGGGCGCGCCATCCAGATAGAGGTCATCTCCGGCGGATGCGACCTGATCCGCGTGTCCGACGATGGCTGCGGGATCGCGCGGGAGGAGCTGGGCCTCGCGGTGGAGCGGCACGCCACCAGCAAGATTCGGTCTGCCGAGGATCTGACTCACATCGCGACACTGGGATTTCGGGGGGAGGCGCTGGCAAGTATAGGCGCGGTGTCCGAGCTAACTATCGTCAGCCGGAAACCGGACGGTCGGTCGGCGTACGAACTTCGAGTTAGCGGTGGCGCAGTGAGCGAAGCTATGGCAGCTTCGAGGGCGCCCGGTACCACCATCCTGGTGGAGAAGCTGTTCTTCAACGTTCCGGCCCGTCGGAAATTCCTCCGTTCGGTGGCCGCGGAGGCGGGACAACTAGTCCGCCTGGTCAGCCAGATCGCCCTCGCCTATCCCGAGATAGCTTTCACCCTAATTGTTGACGGAAGGCGTTCCATCGCGACTACCGGTTCTGGAGAGATGCTGGATGCAGCCCTGGCCGTGCTCGGTCGTGAAGTCGCGGAGGCGCTGCTTCCGGTGGAGAGGGCGGTGGAGGCGGATCGGCCGGTGCGAAGCACCGCGGCTCGCATCTCGGGGTTCGTGGGCGACCCGAAGGTGAGCCGATCGACCAGGAGCGGGGTGTGGCTGTTCGTGAACCGTCGACCGATTCGGAGCCGAGCGCTGGGGCAGGCCGTGGAGGATGGGTACGACACAATGCTGCAGGTCGGGCGCTACCCCATAGCGCTGATCAACCTCGAGGTGCCCCCCGAGGAGGTGGACGTCAACGTCCACCCCTCAAAGAGCGAAGTCAGGCTGCTGAAGGAGCGGTTCATATACGCCGGGCTCCGGGACTCGGTGAGGTCCGCGGTCGCGGCAGATTCCGGGTGGGCCAAGGAGTTGGCTCCTTTCGGGGGCGCTGGCGGCCGTGGCGATCAGGTGAATCCCGTGCGTCTGATCGATGCCCCTGTCACGGCTCCCCCGTCACCCGACGTTGTGGTGGGCGGCCGGCGCCTGCCGATTCTGCGAGTCATCGGTCAGGTGGCGCAAACGTACATCGTCGCGGAGGGGGAAGTTGGCCTCTACCTTATCGACCAGCACGCGGCTCACGAGAGGGTGCTGCTGGAGAGGCTGGAGAAGTCCATTGGTAGGGAGGGCAACTCTCAACTCATGCTGGATCCTATCCCAATAGAGGTCGGCCCTGCTGAGTGGGGAGTCGTGAGCGATGCCGCGCCGACGCTGGAAGCCCTCGGCTACAGGCTGGAGCAGTTTGGGGATAACACCATATTGATAAGGGGAATCCCGACCGAACTGCCTGAGGGTCGCACGGTCGAGGCGCTTCAGGAGGCGCTGGCGGATCTGGCCGAGGGCAAGCCGGACTCCGCGGATTGGAGGGAACGGGTTGCCATCGCGCTCTCGTGCAGGGGCGCGGTCAAGGCAGGCCAGATACTCGCTCCGGAGGAGATGCGGTCGCTGGTTCTAGCCCTGGAGGAGATGGATATCACCCAACACTGCTCCCACGGCCGGCCCACGGCGGTGCTCCTGAGCAGGACGCAGCTAGAGAGGGAATTCGGCCGTCGTTAGGTGGGCGGTGGCGGACACAGAGATACCTCCTGCCGGCGTCGGACCGCCGGCAGGGTGTTACGCGTGTTTGTGCTAGGCGGACTTGGCCATCTGTCCGCCGGTTCCCGTGATAGGAATGTACCGTTGCTCGGACTTGCCGCCCGGGACCAGCCTCCAGAGCTCATTGGCAGAGATATCCAGGGCCTTCGCCAGACGCTCGATGTCCTGCGCTGAAACGTACTTGCGCCGGCCGGATTCTAGCGCGCTGATCAACGAGTGGCTAACCTCGGCTTTCTCCGCCAGTCTCTGCTGAGTCATCCCCTTAGAGACTCGTAATTCCTTGACTTTCTGCCCAAGTGCTGTCATCTTGCCTGCACTCCTTATTGGTATGTCCTGTCAGCCACCGGCCTCTATATTGAATAAGAACCTCGGCATCATGAACATCAGCACAAACGGTGCCATGCAGATGTTCCTACGGCAAGGTTTGAGGATCATGTCACAGTTCGGGCGGAAGCGACGGGGAGGGCGAGGCTCCTGCCGAGCCGCCCGGGTGGGCAACTGGCGGCTCGCCGGGAGGCTCGCCCTCCCGGATTGTCACCTCCATCTACGCGGTCTACCGAACCATGCCGTTCCTACTCGGGGTCCGTGATGAGTGCGCGCAGGGCGGTCGCGACGTCGGCGATGGAGAACGGGCGCCGGAGGATTGTCGTAGGGGAGAGCGCGGCGTCGGGGACGGTGTACTGGCCGGATTGCAGGAGGAGCAGAGGGACGCGCCCACGTATGAACTGTAGTTCCTGGATGCCGGCGGGGTCGGCGGACAGGCCCACGGTGTCGAGCACGACGACGTCAGGACGAAAACCGCGGGCGATGGAGAGGTCGATGGCGAGCCTGGGGGTGTCCGCGCCCAGGACCTCCCAGCCGGCCTCCTCGAGTTCGGCCTTGAGGAGCGCCCTGGCGGGCCACTCCGGCTGGATGAGAAGGACCCGGGGAGACATGAGAGGGGGTCAGGGAGCAGGGCGCAGCGGGCGGGGGGCGAGAGTCAGGAAACTTAGAGTGACCGAACAGGATAGACAGGATGTACAGGATGAGAAGAACTTATTGGTGGACCATTCCATACATGTACCGTTTATCCTGACCATCCTGTTTCGGTTCCCTGCCCCCTGTTCCCTGCCCCTGGCGCCTACCGCGAGTAGTTGGGGGCCTCGCGGGTGAGGTCGATGTCGTGGACGTGGCTCTCGGTAAGGCTGGCCTGGGTGATCTTGAGCATCTGGCCCTTTTGCTGAAGCTCCGGGATGGTCGGGCAGCCAAGGTAGCCCATTCCGGAACGTAGGCCCCCAACCATCTGGTAGAGGACGTTCGTCAACTGGCCTTTGTAGGGTACACGGCCCTCGACCCCTTCGGGCACCAACTTCTTGCCCTCGGCAAGGCCGTACCTGTCGCGACCGAAGTACTTCATGGCTCCCATGGAGCCCATGCCCCTGTAATCCTTGTAGCGGTCGCCGGCGTACACCACAACCTCGCCTGGGCTTTCGTCGACGCCCGCGAGCAGGTTCCCCAGCATGACAGTGTCGGCTCCGACGCAGAGTGCCTTGGTGATGTCGCCGCTGTACTTGATGCCTCCGTCCGCTATGATCGGCACTCGTCCCTCGGTGGCCCTGTAGGCTTCCATGACGGCGGTGATCTGGGGGACGCCCGCGCCGGAAACGACGCGGGTGGTGCAGATGGAGCCGGGGCCAAAGCCAACCTTTATGGCGTCTGCACCTGCTTCC
>JAJYKO010000021.1:12502-18121 GCA_021788565.1 Chloroflexota bacterium | reverse complement strand
GACGCGAGAGTCGACTTCGGACGGCTCGCGGTTCTGCAGGCCGGTCAGCCAGGCTCGAAGGATCACAGGTTGGTCGTGGAGTTGCCGGCGCAACAGCCTTGGGAATGATTCGCCGTGAGAGTGATAGACGGCCGCCCGTGGCTCGAACAGGATGTCGTAACCCAGGCGCTGCATCCGGCGAGCCCACTCGATGTCTTCGGCCCCGGGAAGTTGCTCGTCGAACGGCGCCACCTCCCACAGGTCACGCCGGAAGGCACCGTTGGTGTTGGAGAAGCGGGCGCTCTCGCTCTGGAGCCGCACACTATTGCTGGTGACGCCGGAGAGATGCATTCCCAACAGCTCGAAAAGGGAGACGTTGTCTCTCGGAATGTGCCGGCCGTACACTCCAGCCACAGATGTATAGCGAAAGCCGGATACCAGCCGCTCCAGCCATTCGTCGGAATGAGGTGTGGCGTGAGCGCTCAGGCTCACCAGAAGCTGGCCCTCGGAGTGGCTTACGCCGAGATTCAGGGCGCGCCCGTAAGTGAACTCCTTCGGATCCATTATCACTATCTTCGCCCCGTGTTGCCGGCCGATCTCGATGGTCTGGTCGGTGGATCCGGAATCGACCAGCACCACCTCGAAGTCCCTGAAGCGCTGTCCTTGTATCGCCGCTAGGGTCTCACCCAGGTACCGTTCTTCGTTCTTGGCCCTGATTATCACGGAGACTTTCGGCATTGAAAGACACCTGCCTGAGCATGTGCGGCCAACTCGTTAACCCGTGCGCGCTTCCGGTCACAAGCCGCCGAACGAAAATGGGGATGGCCGGGCCTATTTCACCCTGGCGCCGTTTGGAATCTCCGCCGCGGGGGCCACGAGTACGACCCCGCTGCCTTCTTGACTGGCGGCCAGGATCATTGCCTGGGATTCGATGCCCCTGATAGTAGCTGGTTGAAGGTTCGCGACCACCACGACCCGGCGGCCCACCAAATCCTCCGGCTGGTAATATTGGGCGATCCCAGAGGCAGTGGTTACTTGCCTCTCTCCGATATCGATGGTCAATTTCAGGATCTTGGTGGCCCCAGCGACCCGCTCGGCGGCGACGATGGTGCCCACACGAAGGTCTATCTTCGCAAAATCCTCAATGGAAATCATGGCTCAACTCCAGGCGGGAGGATAACCGACACCGAGTAACCGTGGCGCCTCGCCAGCCTCGCCACGCGGGTTGTGCGCCGCCCCCTCTGGCCGCGATTATACACTATGTCGGCGTGCCAGTATGTAGATGGTAACGTGCCTGAATCCATGGGTTCGGGTGGATGGCGAGACGAGGGAAAGCTGCGCTGCGTTCAGGCTGGGAAGGAACTGGCCGGACGTCGTGAGGGGACGACGTCCGGCCAGTGGAAAGGTGTGGTACTACGCCCTCACCTTTCGCCGGTAGGAGGTTAACCGACGAAGAAGCTACGCGTCGTAGTACATGAAGAACTCGTAAGGATGCGGCCGCAGTGCAACGGGATCAACCTCACGCTCCCTCTTGTACTCGATCCAGGTCTCGATCACGTCCTTCGTGAAGACGTCTCCCTTCAGCAGGAACTCGTGATCGCTCTCCAGCGCGTTCAGGGTTTCGGCCAGGCTACCCGGCGTCGACTGGATGCCGGCTCGCTCTTCCCGGGACATCTCGTAGATGTCCTCGTCCACGGGGGCGGGGGGCTCGATCCCGTTCTGGACACCGTCCAGACCTGCCATCAGCAGAGCGGAGAAGACCAGGTACGGGTTCGACGTCGGATCCGGGAAACGGACCTCTACGCGCTTTGCCTTCGGGTTGTCGGAATACATCGGGATGCGGACGGCCGCACTGCGGTTCCGCTTGGAATAAACCAGGTTGATGGGTGCCTCGTAGCCTGGCACCAACCGTCGGTAGGAGTTGGTGGTCGGAGCGGCCAGAGCCAACAGGGCCGGCGCATGCTTAAGGACGCCGCCGATGTAGTGGCGAGCCGTCTCGCTGATCAGGCCGTAGCCATTGAGGTCAAAGAAGAGATTGGTGCCGTCCTTCCAGAGGCTCTGGTGCACGTGCATGCCGGACCCGTTGTCGCCGAAGAGCGGCTTCGGCATGAAGGTGGCGGTGTAGCCCTTGTTTACCGCGGTGTTCCGAATGATGTACTTGTACTTCAGGACCTGGTCGCCCATGAAGGCCAGGGACTTGTACTTCATGTCGATCTCGGCCTGGCCCGCGGTGCCCACCTCGTGGTGGTGGACCTCAACGTCGATCCCAGCGGCGATCAGGTTCATCACCATCTCGCTGCGCAGGTCCTGCTGCCTGTCCATGGGCGGCACCGGGAAGTAGCCCTCCTTGTAGCGGGGCCGGAAGCCGAGGTTCGGCTTGTTGCCGTTCTGCCCGCTGTTCCAGATCCCTTCCTCGGAGTCGACGAAGTAGTAGCCGCTATGGCTGGTCTGGTCGAAACGGACGTCGTTGAAGATGTAGAACTCCGCCTCGGGGCCCCAGTAGCTCATTGTTGCGATGCCGGTCTTCACCAGATAGGCTTCGGCCTTCTTTGCGATGTGCCGGGGGTCGCGGCTGTAGGGAGCCCTCTTGACCGGGTCCATGACGTCGCAGGTGATGACGAGGGTCGGCACGCTAAGCGTCGGGTCGACAAAGGCCGTCGTCGCGTCCGGCATCAGCACCATGTCGCTCTCGTGGATCTTCTGGAAGCCGCGGATGCTGGAGCCGTCGAAGCCGAGGCCGTTCTTGAAGACGTCCGCTTCGAACTCCTGGACCGGTGTGGAGAAGTGCTGCCAGGTGCCGGGCAGGTCCACGAATCGGTAGTCGATCATCTTTACGCCCTGGGCTCGGGCGAAAGCGACTACCTCCTCGGGTTTCGTCATGGTAATCTTTCCGGTATCTGTCAGTGCACCCATCTCTGTCTTCGTTACTGTCACGTGCTGTTCTCCCCTCAATGATCTCAGCGTGTATCGTTTCGAGCGCTCTTCGCGCTAACCCGTGTGCCTGGCTTTAGCCTTCGATGCGAGCTTGCTCATGCCGTTTGCGAACGATAACGAGTCTGCATTGCATCATTTCACAGGTAAAAGATATATGGCCGAGAGGCGAGGGGTCTACGTGCAGTCCGTCAAGAGATGGAACAGGGGCTTTTGTGCAATCTGCACAAAAGCCCCTCGATGCTATCGGCCGTCTCGCTTCAGACCGCCGTAACGGCGGGCATCTGGCGCAGGCTCGCAACGTCACGAGATGGTGGCGTGCCAAACAGGCGCCTGTACTCACGGCTGAACTGCGAAGGGCTCTCATACCCAACACGGAAAGCTGCGCTCGTAGCATCCAGGTGCTCTACAAGCATCATCCGCCGTGCTTCGTTAAGCCGCAGCCACTTCTGATACTGGAGCGGGCTCATGGCCGTCAGCGTCCGGAAGTGCTGGTGGAAGGTAGAGGCACTCATCTGCACCCGAGCTGCCAACTCCTCTATTCGGAGGGGCTCGGAGTAGTGAGCCTTCAGCCAGTTGACGGCTCTCGCAATCTGATTGCTGGGATTCCCCACGGAGGCTATCTGCCGGAGGCGGTATCCCTGATCGCTCATCACGAGACGATACAGGATTTCCCTCTGGATAAGCGGCGCCAGGATGGGGATGTCATCGGGCTCGTCGAGCAGCCCGATCAACCGCTCGAAGGCTTTGAACAGGGGCAGAGTGCCCTCTCCCAGTATCATACCTCGCCCTGTTAGCTGCCCCTTTGGAGCCGGCAGGTTGCAGTCCACCATCATCTCCGCTATCGCCCGCTGATCGAGCTTCAGCCTTAGGGCCAGGTGTGGCTTTTCCTTGCTCGCTTCTAGCACCTGCGAAATCACCGGTATGTCGACCGAGGTGAGCACGAACTGGTGCCCTGCCCACTCGAAGGCGTCCTCGCCCACCACTATCCGCTTGGGTCCCTGGAGAACGAGAACCACGCTCGGCTCGTACATGCAAATGAATGGCTCAGTAGGAACCTCCCGGCGGACTAGCAGCAGGCCAGGGATCGCCGTTTCTACAGTGTCCGAAGCAGTTGTCCACCTGGCAACGCTCCTTGCCAAGGCCTCGCGCATCTCCTCTATGCGACCAGCCTCATACGGTTCTGTCGTTACCGCTTCCTGCATGGGACTTCTCCTGTCCGGTCTTTCTCGATATCCACCCGCGACCTACATTGTAACGCACGATACCGCACATTGGTCGGCATCTCCATAGGATTAGGCAAGCCAGCAGCAGGATCAGGCTACCTGGAGAGGGTCGGGCCGCAGTAGTATTCAAGGGCGGGACGAAGGCGATCGGTCGCAACGACGTGGGTCCGAACAATGCGTGACGCCCGCCGATACGACATCTGATAACTATTGTGAACGAGAGGTACCTTCAACATGCGAGCAACTGTTATGTACGGCGCCGGGGACGTCCGAATCGAGACCGTCCCTGACGCCCGTGTGATCGAGCCGACCGACGCGGTTGTCAGGGTCACACGCGCCTGCATCTGCGGCAGCGATCTCTGGCCGTACCAGGCGATGGAACGTAGCGAGACCGTGCGCCACATGGGGCACGAAGCCATCGGCATAGTCGAAGCCGTCGGGCGTGACGTCCGGCGCGTGAAGCCTGGCGACCTAGTCGTCATGCCGTTCGCATACTCCGACGGCACCTGTGTTTTCTGCCAGGAGGGACTGCAGACGGCGTGCATTCACGGAGGGTTCTTCGGCACGAATGAGGGAGCACAGGCCGAGGCGGTGCGCGTCCCCCAGGCAGACGGGACGCTCTTCGTCCTGCCGGTGGGCATCGATGCCGCGCTGATGCCGTCCCTCCTCACGCTCGCCGACGTGATGGGGACCGGCCACCACGCCGCCGTATCCGCCAGGGTTGGCCCGGGCAAGACGGCGGCTGTTGTCGGCGACGGCGCCGTCGGCCTGTGCGGTGTGATCGCTGCCAAACGGCTCGGCGCCGAGCGGGTCATCATGCTCGGCCGCCACCCTGACCGGATCGCACTGGCGCGGGAGTTCGGAGCGACGGATGTCGTCAGCGAGCGAGGGGAGGAGGCGGTCGAGCGCGTGCGGGAGCTCACCGGCGGGTTCGGCGCCCACTCCGTCCTTGAGTGCGTTGGTCACGGACAGTCCACGCTCACTGCTCTGAGCATAGCCCGTCCGGGAGGCGCCGTAGGTCGCGTCGGCGTCCCTCAGCATGAGTCGATCCCAGCGGCTCAGCCGACTTTCTACAAGAACGTCACCATCGCAGGCGGCCCGGCCCCAGTCCGCGCCTACATCCAGGAGCTGCTGCCCGACGTTCTCGAAGGCAGGATCGAGCCCGGCCGCGTGTTCGACCGGGTCACGAATCTTGACGGGGTGCCGGACGGCTACCGGGCAATGAACGAGCGGGAAGTGATCAAGGTTCTGATCGAGTTCTGAAGGCAAGTACACCCAAAGAAAGACACCGTGCGGAAGCACGAACAAGGAGAGTCACATATGTCGACCGTTCCGTCGGTCACGTTGAACAATGGGTTGAAGATGCCCCTTCTGGGGTTTGGGGTTTTCCAGGTAAACGATCTCGAAGTATGCGAGAGGGGCGTATTCGACGCCATAAGCACTGGGTATCGCCTGATCGACACCGCGGCTGCCTACCTGAATG
>JAJYKO010000021.1:0-12492 GCA_021788565.1 Chloroflexota bacterium | reverse complement strand
CAGTCGGCAAGGCGATCAAGAGGAGCGGCGTGGCAAGAGAAGAGCTGTTTGTCACTACCAAGCTCTGGATTCAAGATGCCGGGTACGAAAGCGCGAAGAAGGCATTCGACAGGTCGTTGCGGCGGTTAGGACTGGATTACTTGGATCTCTACCTCATCCACCAGCCCTTCGGGGATGTGTATGGTGCCTGGCGAGCGATGGAGGAACTGTATCGGGAAGGCCGCACGCGAGCCATTGGGGTCAGCAACTTCCAGCCCGACCGGTTGATGGACCTAATGATTCATAACGAGGTGGTTCCGGCGGTGAACCAGATCGAAACCCACCCGTTCAACCAGCAAATCGGAACCCAGCGGTTCTTACAGGAAAACGGTGTGCAGATCGAGTCCTGGGGGCCCTTTGCGGAAGGCAGAAACAACCTCTTCCAGAACGAGTTGCTGCTTTCCCTCGCCACAAAGTACGAGAAGACCGTCGCCCAGATCGTTCTGCGCTGGCTGACCCAACGAGGCGTAGTTGCTATCCCCAAATCGGTCCGCAAGGACAGGATTGTGGAGAACTTCAACGTCTTCGACTTTGAACTCAGCGCGGAGGATATGGAGGCGATCAAGCCACTCGATACCAGGTCCAGCCTCTTCCTCGATCACCGTGACCCGGAGGTTGTGAAGAGATTGGGCGAAGCAAGAATTCCTGCCTAAGTCGTGTATTCGCCAAGTTCATAGCACCTTGTAGTCGCGGGCTTTATGCCCTTGACGCGCAGCAAGGGAGCGTCAAGGCCCGGAGCGAAGCGCAGGGCGCGCGTGGCCTCGTCGGCGCAGTGCCCGTCTGCCCCACGAGGACGCGCAGCCGTGAAGGGTGCGGCTACAGATGTGATGCCGATTTGGTGGATGCCGCTCACACGTGGCACCTTGAAGGAGAAACGAGATGCAGAAGCGTAAGTTGGGAAACAGCAACCTGGAAGTGTCGGCCCTCGGCCTCGGCTGCATGGGAATGAGCTTCTCCTACGCTCCGTTTCCAAACAAGCAGGAGATGATCTCATTGCTTCGGTCAGCCGCCGACCGCGGAGTCACCTTCTTCGACACCGCGGAGGTTTACGGCCCCTTCACGAACGAAGAGCTCGTGGGCGAGGCCCTGGCTCCCTTCCGTGGGCAGGTGGTGATCGCCACCAAATTCGGCTTCAATCCTGCCTTCCCCGGCGAGTCGAGGTGGACCGGGTTGGATAGCCGGCCGGAACACATCAAGGAAGCCGCTGCGGGCTCGCTGAAGCGCCTCAGGGTCGATGCCATCGATCTGTACTATCAACATCGAGTCGACCCCCACGTGCCCATCGAAGACGTAGCAGGCGCAGTGAAGGATCTGATCCGGGAAGGGAAGGTGAGGCACTTCGGTATGTCCGAAGCAGGTGTGCAGACGATCCGCCGAGCACATGCAGTTCAACCAGTTACCGCCGTCCAGAGCGAATACTCGCTGTGGTGGAGGCGGCCTGAAGATGAGCTGCTGCCGACCCTTGAGGAACTCGGGATCGGCTTCGTGCCATTCAGTCCGCTTGGGAAGGGCTTCCTGACAGGAAAGATCGACAAGAACACCAGGCTCGACAGTGCCGACTTCCGCAACAGCATCCCTCGGTTTGCGCCGGAGGCTCGGAAGGCTAATCAGGCACTCGTGGATCTGCTTGCCAGGGTTGCAGAGCGGAAGAGGGCGACTCCAGCTCAGGTCGCCCTCGCCTGGCTGCTGGCCCTGAAGCCGTGGATCGTCCCAATCCCAGGCACCCGGAAGCTGGAGCGTCTGGAGGAGAACCTCGGAGCAGCGAGTTTGGAACTCACGCCCGAAGACCTGCGTGAGATCGATAGCGCAGCCTCGAAGATCACGATCCAGGGGGCGCGGTACCCGGAAGAGGCGGAAAGAATGACCGGGCGCTGAGCGGCAAGAGATATGCTCTGTCGCCGCGTTCCGTGCCTCGCGGGAGACTCAAACGCGAGGCACTCGGCTGCTGTAATCAAACAAGGAGAGGACCCTGAAAATGGACATCAAGAGAAGTGGTTCCCAGCCTTCCGGCAGGGGACCGGCCGAATGGTTCACCGGCACGGTCCGGATTGACCCGTTGTTTGCAGTCAACCCACCGGCGAGGGCAGCTGGCAACGCTGTGACCTTCGAGCCGGGCGCTCGCACGGCGTGGCACACTCATCCCCTTGGCCAGGTTCTCGAGGAGTTGCTGCTTCAATCAAACAAAGAAACGACCGCAAGCGAAATCATGTTTGCGTCAGGAGCTGCGTTCTGTGTACCGGTTTGTGATGGGCAGGCGGCGGTCGCGACCGAAGGCGCGCGGAGTCACCTTGACCCCCGGGGGAGCCTGGCGCCGCTTGTACTCGCTCTTGTCCACCAGGTTCACCGCCCGCCGCACCATCTCTTCCGGGTAGTCCATGGCGACGATCTCCTCCACGCCCCGGTCCTCCTCCACGTAGGCCTGTATGATGGGATCCAGCGTAGAGTAGGGAGGCAGGCTGTCCACGTCCCGCTGATTGGGTCGTAGCTCCGCGGAGGGCTCCTTGTCGATGACGCTCTGGGGGATCACCGGCGAGATAGTATTCCGGTACTCACACAGCTGATAGACCAGCGTCTTAAGCACGTCCTTGATCACCGCGAAGCCGCCCGCCATGTCGCCATACAGGGTGGCGTAGCCCGTCGCCATCTCGCTCTTGTTGCCCGTGGTGAGCACGAGGTAGCCAAACTTGTTGGAGAGGGCCATCAGGATGTTGCCGCGAATGCGGGCCTGCATGTTCTCCTCGGCGATGTTCGGCTCCGTCCCCTTGAACGGCTCCTCCAGCATCCCCAGATAAGCCTGAAATGCCGGCTCTATGGGAACCGTGAGCATCTTGAAGCCTAGGTTGCCGGCCAGGATTTGCGCGTCGTCTTTGCTCCCTTCCGACGAGAACCGTGAGGGCATGGAGACCCCTATGACGTTCTCCGCTCCGAGGGCGTCCACCGCGATGGTCGCCACGAGGGTGGAGTCGATGCCGCCGGACATGCCTATCAGTACCTTCTTGAAGTGGTTCTTCTGGACGTAGTCGCGGGTGCCGGTCACGAGGGCCGCGTACACCTCGGCAGGCCCCTCCAGCAGCTTGACCTCCTCGAAGGCTATAGCCGGCCGAGGCTTGTCGCTCGGCTCCTCGGACAGCGTTATCTCCGGGGTCGCTACCTCGGCGAGCACCGGGAAGATCGGCTCCTGGCGGCGGCGCGGATCGTGAAGGCGCGACCTGAAGACCGCCTCCACGTCCAGGTCTACCACCAGGAGTTCCTCCTCGAACTGCTTGCCCCGGGCGATCAGGTTCCCGCCCTGGTCGAAAATGAGGCTGGCGCCGTCGAAGACCAGCTCATCCTGGCCGCCCACCATGTTCACGTAGCAGACTATCATCTCGTCGTCGGAGGCGCGGGTTGCCAGCATCCTCTCCCGGAACTGCAACTTCCCCTTATAGTAAGGCGAGGCGTTGATGTTCACCTGCAGTTGTGCGCCGGCCTGGGCCTGAATGGAGGCGGGACCCGGAGAGTACCAGATGTCCTCGCAAACGCTCACCCCCAGCTTCACCCCCGATAGGGTGAAGACAGGCTGCTCGGCGCCCCGCTGGAAGTAGCGCTCCTCGTCGAAGACGCCGTAGTTTGGTAGGTACACCTTGTGGTAGACGTGGGCGAGGCTGCCGTCGTGGATGACGGCCGCCGCGTTGTAGATATCGTCGTCCACGTCCACGAAGCCGACGACGGTGGTGATGCCCCGTGAACCCTCGACGATCGTTTCCAGGGAGACGACGTTAGCCTTGAGGAAGCTCGGCTTCAGCAGCAGGTCCTCGGGCGGGTAGCCGGTGACGGCGAGCTCTGGGAAGGCCACCAGGTCGGCTCCGGCTTCCCGGGCTCTACCGATGTAGTGGAGGATCTTGGCCGTGTTGCCTTCCAGGTCTCCGACGGTGGAATTGATCTGGGCCAGCGCTACTCTCAGCGACAGCATGTGGATGCCTCCTTGTTACCGCGACGATGCCACCACGATTGTATAGCTCCGGACGGCTCGGTTGCTACCCTTTCAGGACGCTGTTAATCTTATTCCAGCGAGAACACACCGCTTTATCCGGTTCATCCGGGTTCTGTCTGATGGACGAAGGAGGTACCAGTTGCCTTACGGTTACTACGGCAAGATCCTGCGAGTTAACCTCTCCACCGGTACGATGTCCGTGGACGAGCACGACGAGACCTTCTACCGCCGCTACCTGGGTGGCGCCGCCATGGCTGCCTACTACCTTCTAAAGGAGCTGAAGCCGGGGATCGATCCCCTGGGACCCGAGAACAAGCTCCTCATGTTCCCGGGGGTGCTCACCGGCACGCCGGTCTCGGGCAACGCCCGGAGTGAGATCGCCGCCAAGAGCCCCATGACGGGTGGCATTGGTAAGAGCGAGGTGGGTGGACACTTCAACGCCGAGTTGAAGCACGCCGGCTTCGATGGGCTCATCTTCGAGGGCAGGGCGGACCGTCCCGTCTGGCTCTGGATCAGGGATGGAGTCGCGGAGCTGCGGGATGCCGGCGATCTGTGGGGTAAGGGTGTCAGGGATACCGAGGATGCCATCAAGGCGGAGATCGGCGAGAAGTTCGCCAAGGTCTGCAGCATCGGCCCCGGCGGCGAACACATGGTTCGCTTCGCCTGCGTGATTCACGACCTGAAGGACGCGGCCGGCCGAACCGGCATGGGCGCGGTGATGGGCTCCAAGAACCTCAAGGCGATAGCCGTGCGCGGCAAGATCCCGCCGGAATACGCCGATCCGGACGCCATCAAGGCCCTGGGTAAAGATATCCACGATGACGTCCCGACCAAAGCGTACGGCTTCCACGAGTTCGGTACCGGCGGCGCCATGACCGCCTACAACCTGGCTGGCAACATCCCCACCCGCAACTTCCGGGACGGCTACTTCGAGAACATCGAGCCGATCACCGCACCCACTATTAAAGATACGATCCGAATCGGGATGGAGGCCTGCTACGCTTGCGCCGTTCGGTGCAAGAAGGTGGTGAAGGTGGATTCGCCCTGGGTGGCCGACCCCAAGTACGGTGGCCCCGAGTACGAGACCCTCGGAGCCTTCGGGGCTGACTGCGGTATAGATAACCTGGCCGCCCTGGCGCGGGCCCAACATCTCTGCTGCGAGTACAGCCTGGATACCATCTCCTGTGGTACCACCATCGCTTTTGCCTTCGAGTGCTACGAAAAGGGGTTGCTCACCAAGGCCGACTGCGATGGCCTGGAACTCACCTGGGGCAACGCGGATGCGATGCTGGCCCTGATCGACAAGATCGCGCATCGCGAGGGGATCGGCGACCTGCTGGCGGAGGGCACCAGGGTGGCCGCACAGAGGATAGGTAATGGCGCAGAGGACCTCGCGATTCAGGTGAAGGGCGTGGAGATCGCGATGCACGAGCCCCGGCTCAAGCAGGGCCTCGGCATCGGCTATGCCGTCGCCAATCACGGTGGGGACCACGGCCTTGGGCTGCACGACACCTTCTGGGAGAAGGACGGCTCTACGCTGCAGGACGAGGGTAAGCCGCTCGGCATCCTTGAGCCGATGCCGGCCAACGAACTCTCCACCCGCAAGATGAACCTCTTCGCCCAGCTTCATCGCTGGCGCCTCACGCAGGACAGCCTCTCCTACTGCTACTTTGTCCCGTGGAGCTACGACCAGATCGTGCGGCTCGTCGGCGCCGTCACTGGTTGGGAGACGTCCCTGGAGGAACTGCTTCTGGTGGGTGAGAGGGCGATCTCCATGGGGCGCGCCTTCAACGTGCGCGAGGGCTTTACACCGGCCGATGATCGGCTGCCAAAACGGTTCTTCAAGCCGCCACTCAAGGGCAACCTGGCCGAAAAGCAGCAGGCGATCGACCCAACGAAGATGGAGGAGATGGTCCATACCTACTACTACCTGATGGGGTGGGACGAGGCTACCGGAGTGCCGACTCGCCGAACGCTGGAGCGGCTGGGGGTGGACTGGCTGGCCGACGAACTGGAGGCGATGGGCAAGTATCGGAAGTAAGGGGCCGGAGTTGGGGCGTGAACGTGCTGTTGGGCACGTTCACGCCCCAAGCGGCTGAGCGCCAGCCAAGTGCAGGTTGATTCAGGGCTTTACCGGGGGTACCGGAATCTGGCCCGATCCACCGGGAATCCCCCCGGCAGACATATCCGTAACCTCGAAGTCCTTGGGTACCTCGAACAGGCTCGCGTCCTGGGGAGCGAACTGGTAGTTCGTGAAGTTCATCGTCACCTTGTTCTTGAGTGCATCTGAATCGACTTCGGCCTTGAGCGGCACACCCTTCTCGGTCAACCCTTTAGGCCTACATCTCCCAGTCGAACCTATCGTTGTTGTCCCTGTCCTGGACGCCGTAAGGGCCGTTGATCCAGGTCCTGGATCCATTGGTGAATGCCGTCCAGTTGTTGGCTTTGCATTGGTTACCGTGTCATTACCCCATCTTGGTGCCGCACTCTGGACAGAACCTGGCCCCAGCGGTCTCGGTCCCGCAGTTAGGGCACCTGGTGCTCGCGGACACCCTCTCTATCTTGGTGCCGCACTGGGGGCAGAACTTGGCCCCTTTGGCGTCTGCACCACAGCTGGGGCACAGGTCCGAGGCCGGCTGAGTCATGGGACTGCCGCACTGAGGGCAGAACTTCGTGCCGGCAGCCGCCACCGTCCCGTCCTTGGGACAGCGGGCAACATTGGCGCTGGCGGTCTTGGCAGCCTCGGCCGCCTGCTTCATCACATCCCCCAGCCCGAAGGCGTTGGCAAACCCCTTGATGACCGCCCCAGCCTGCTGACCATCGGCCTCGGCGATCTCTTCCTTCCTGGGGCTGTCCTCGCTGCAGAATCCAGACTTGGAGTCCCAGTCAGAGAGGCAAACTATCAGCTTGCACGTCGGGCACTCGCGGAAGTTCTCCTGCACCTGCTTCCACGCCTCGTCCAGCTGCTGCGGAGTGAGGTGCCTTATGTAGCGAGGGTCCTCACCCACCACGTTGTCGGCAACCGCCCTGCCGAAGAGAGGGATGCCGCGCAGGGCACCTCCCAGGGCATCGCGTCCGATGTCCTTGGCGATGGTCTGTCCCACGTTGGGCTGGCTACGGTACTCCCGGTTGCACCGTTCACAGTAGAAGACCGCGTAGGGGCCGATCCCGTCGTTGCGGACGTCGTAGTTGGGCATACGATCCATGGCAGAATCCCCTCCCTTACCAGAACTGGTCTTGCTTTCACTGAGTTGCGCTGTTGCCTTTCTGCCTACCTGCCTATTGTCCCGCGGCGTACTTCTCGGCCATCGCCCCTATGAAGGGCAGCTTCCACTTCTCGCCCTGGGCAGCCTTGATGATCAGCACCACCACCAACACCAGCATCCCCAGCCCCAGCACCAGGCTCACCAGCAGCCCCACCATCACGGCGATGAACCCCAGGAAGGGGATGTGGAACAGAATCCCACTCACGATGGTCCAGGCTATCCAGAAGACTATCCAGGCCACGGAGAGCAGGATCGACTGGTAGGCGTGGAAGCGCACGAACGGATCCTTCTCGATCATCAGAAAGACGACTCCTGTGATGAGGCCTAGGACGTATGCGAGGGCTCCCGCCACGTTGGGGGACATTCCCGTCCCCGCTTGTGTTCCCGTTGGACTCCCGCTACTTTGCTGCATCAGACTCCTCCTCTCTGTTCTTCCCTGGCGCTTCTATTGGGCGGCTACCTGAGACCATCGCGCGCTTGTGGATTGACGTGACTGACCACCGCGGGCAGTGTCACGAATTTACGTCCGAGCCTGGTCGCCCGCATCCGTGGAACTACTCATCTTGAAGTGGCGCAATTCACCCGGTTTACTACGTACTTCCCGCCACGGACTTACGGGTGTCCAACCTGGGCCGTCAGATAGCATATATGAGCGCGCGAAGCCGTGGAAATCAGGTACGGAGTTGAGGTAACCTTCCATGCGAGCGAGGAGGTGAACAGTGAAGGCCAAACCGTCGCCTACGGAGTTGAAGACCCTGATCGAAGAGCTATGGGGGCCAGAAGGCGGGGAGCGTCAGAGGCTGCCGCGGGACGAGATGAGCTTCGACAAATGGGCGCACGCTCGACGCCTCGGCTTCGGGGAGGACAGCGCCGTCCACCACAACAGTTACGTTTACGGGGATGTGAAGCTTGGCGCCCACTCGTGGGTTGGCCCTTTCACCCTGCTGGATGGCTCGGGCACGCTGGAGATAGGCGACTACTGCATGGTCTGCGCGGGGGTGCAGATCTACACGCACGATTCGGTGAAATGGGCCCTCTCAGGGGGCAAGGACAGCTACGAGAAAGCCCCGGTGAAGATCGGGGACTGTTGCTATCTGGGGGCAGGGGCCATCGTCACGAAAGGCGTCACCATCGCGGAGCATACCGTCGTGGGGGCTGGTTCCCTCGTGAACAGGGACCTGCCGGCCTACTCGGTGGCGGTGGGTAGTCCCTGTCGTGTAATCGGGCGCGTCAGCGTCGGCGAGGATGGTACCGTGGAGTTGCTTCGAAAATAGGGAGCTTACTGCGAGAATATTGCCGCCAGGATTGTGGTAAAGATTCCCACGAACAGTATGCCCAGTCCGGTCCCAGCCAACCCGAGCGGCGACATGCCGATAGCCATGGCAACGATGCCGCTCATCACGTCTACTAGCCCTAGCAGGAGCAGCAAGGGTCCGAAGGTAAGGTTTGCCCGACGCATCCTTGCCACGTCCTCGGGGCTGCGTGGGACGCGCAGCCCCGCCCACAGCCGCTGGGGCCGGCGTATCATAACTATCCCCAGGGCGATATAGCCGAGGCCGGTGAGCAGATTGACGCTCCAGGCCAGCAATAGATTCGAGCTCACCCTAATCCTTGCCGACGGTCTCCATGATGGCCTCGCCGACGCCTTCGACGATGCGGTCGATCTGCTTCGCATCCACGATCAGCGGTGGTGCCATCATGATTGTGTCTCCTCTGGCGCGCATGAGCAGTCCGTGGGCCAGGGCGTGCTTTCTTATCTTCTCGCCGGCCCCCAACTCCGCGGGTAGCGGCGTACCAGCCTTGTCCGCGGCGACCTCCACGGCGGCCATCAATCCTACACCGCGCACCTCGCCTACCTTCGGCAGGCTTTCCAGCTGCTTCAGGCCCGATTGAAGGCGCTGGCCCATCTCGGCTGCGTTGGCCACCAGATCCTCGCCCTCTATGATATCCAGGTTCTTCAAGGCTACGGCGCAGCAGACAGGGTGCAGTGAGTAGGTGTAAGCGTGGCTGAAGGTAACGCCCGCCGGCAGTTCGCGGAAAACGCGGTGAATCCGCTCGTTCACCATCACGCCCCCCAGTGGCTGGTAAGCGCTGGTCACGCCCTTGGCGAAGGCCATCATGTCGGCCTGAAATCCGTAGGTCTCCTGGGCGAACATCTTGCCGGTGCGCCCGAAGCCGGTGATCACCTCGTCGGCGATCAGCAGCACGTCGTAGCGGTCGCAGATCTCCCTGATCCTCTGGAAGTAGCCCTGTGGCGGCACGACCACACCTCCACCGCCAGTTACCGGCTCGGCGATGAACGCGGCGACTGTCTCCGGGTCCTCGGCCAGGATCTGCTGCTCCAGCGCATCGGCGCAGGCAAGCCCGCACTCGGGGTAAGTCTTGCCGAAGCTGCAGTGGAAGCAGTGACAGGTGGGGATGTGGTAGAAACCTGTCGTTATGGGATCGAAGTAACGCCAGTACTGACTCATCCCCGTGGCGCTCATGGCGGCGCCGGTTGTGCCGTGATAGCCCCTCTGCCGGGAGATGATTTTGGTTTTGAACGGCTTGCCGGACATCTTCCAGAAGAAGCGTGCGATCTTGAAGGCCGTCTCGGTGGACTCGGCACCGCCTGTGGTAAAGAAGGTGGCCTTCAGGTCACCGGGAGCCATATCGGCCAGCCGATCGGCCAGCTCGATGGCGGGCAGGTTGGACATGCCGGCGTAGCCCGAGGCGTACGGAAGAGTGCGCATCTGCTCGGCCGCGGCCTCTGCCAGTTCTCCCCGCCCGTGGCCCACGTTGACGCACCAGAGGCCCGCGAATGCATCTATGTACTCTTTGCCGGCCACGTCTGTGACGGTGGCGCCACTGCCGCTGGCTATGATCAGCGGGCCGTTAAGATTGTGAGAGCGGTCGTGCATGGGGTGCAGAATGTGATCGAGATCCATCTGCACCAGCGTCTGAGGGTCGTACATTGTTTCACTCCTCTAAGCGAATAGCGGGAAGCCAGGGCATTATACCTCAGGGGTCGGGGGACGGGGTTCCGGGGACGCAAACAGGATGGGCCTATCGCTAATTCCTCATCATCCTATCTATCCTGTTCGGTACTCCTGACCCCTGATCCCCGATGTCAGTACGCCGTCTCGGCGGCTCGGAGTTCCTGCTCGTCCCGCCGCAGCTCCGCCACCACCATTCCTCCAAGGATCAGGGCGCAGCCGATGACCTCGCGTGGGCCGAGTCGCTCTCCGGCCAGCAGGTAGGCGAACAATGCCCCGAACACCGGCTCCAGGGACAGCACCAGGGCTGTGTGCGTCGGGGTGGTGATCGCCTGCACCCGGTTCTGTACGGTGAAGGCAAAGGCGGTGGCCACCACCCCCATGAAGATGGCGACTCCCCAGGTGGCAGCACCTGGAAGTCCAGCCTGGGGTTCCAGCGCAGCCGTTCCGCCTGCCCCGGCCAGGGCTACGATCCCGATCTGTATGGTGGTGAGCGCAAGCGGATCCATCTTCGGCGCGAATCTGCTTATCGCCACGATGTGCAAGGCGAAGGAGACCGCGCAGCCCAGCACCAGTAGATCTCCGAAGGATAGGGTCAGATCGTCGGTGAGGGAGAGCAGGCCCAGCCCAACGGTAGCCATTCCGACCCCCACCAGTGCAAGAGCGGAAGGGGTGTGGGCCAGCAGGAAGCGGGCGAAAAGCGGTGCCAGCACGACGCAAAGACCGGTAATGAAGGCTGCCTTGGAAGCGGTGGTGTAGCGCAGCCCGACGGTCTGGAAAGCGTACCCGGCGAACAGAAACACCCCAATCAGCGAGCCTGCGGCAATCTCCCGACGGCCTATTCGGACGAGCGATCGACTGGTGACCACAACCATTGCCACGAACGCGAAGGAAAAGCGCAACGCTATGAAGGCCAGCGGTGTGATATTAGCCAGTTCGTTCTTGACGACGACGAAGGTGCTGCCCCAGATGAGCGTTACCAGCACCAACCAGAGGTCTGCTCGGATCTGTCTACTCAAAATTGAAGCCCTTGCTCATGCGGATAGGTCGGATTGTAACCCGCGTCCAGCTTGAAAGTCGAGGTTGCCTGCGGCCCAATGGTAAACTATGCCACGGAAGCAGTGTCGAGGACATAGATAGTAGGAGGCGACCCATGGATACACGCGATATCGAAGCCGAGGTCCAGCGTCTCATCGGCTACCACTTCATCGTGACCAGCGGCGTGGCCCAGAAGGGGCCATACCTCGATTTCAACTCGGGCCCGAGGCAGCTCCGTGTCTGGATCCAGCGGGAAGGCACCGATGCCAGGAAGGTGGCCGAGTTAGCCAGGGCTTTCATGAAGGACACGGAGGGTCCTGCGTACAAGTCGATCGACTACGACAAAGAAGCATGAGTGTGGCCGATCACCTTAACCATGAATGCACCAGGAGCATAGAGGGGCACAAAGGCTCTGCGCGAGTGCGGTGTTACTCATGAACTAGGAAATTGGAGCCTGGGTTGTCTCTAACGCCGGCGGTCGGTCGGGAAACCGCCTGGGTTGAGACAACCCAGGCTCCAAGTATCAGATCACGGGTCACGAGGCCCCCAGCATTTCCTCGGTGCCCCCTGGTGCGTCAGTGGTGAGTCACCGGACGAGTGCCTGCCCTGATGTGGAAGGTGGCGATGCGGCCGCCGAGGATGCTCTCCTTACGAGGTGCATCCTCGGGGCTCTCCTCCATGCGGCACGGTTCAAGTCTACCTCGTAGATGTCCAGATCTGGCTCACGGTCGTGGACCGACTGCGCGTACTCTTCCATCCCGGCGATGCGGAAGTCTGCCTTCGGCCAGGCGAAGCTGGAGCCATCAAGCAGAGGGGGCAGGTCCTTCTGAACGCGCTGACTGTCGGTGCCGTTGCTGGCGAGTAGTCCGCTGGTGCCGGCGCGCTCCAGATAGGGGGCGGCGAACCCTTGAAACTCCTTTGGCCGCCGCAGCGCGACCTCGCCGCCACAAAACGCGCGGGCTAAGGCCCGCGGCTACAAGTTCTGCGTTCAGTCCTCATCCAGATACGTCGCCGGTTCCGGAGAGGAGCGAGTTGGTGTTGTACACGCGGATGGCGGCCTCGCCTGGCAGGGGACACTTCTTTTCGCAGATCCCGCAACCGATGCAGCGCGAGCGCACGATCCGAGGCCGCTTGACGGTCACCTGCTCTCCGTCGCCGCGCGTGACCTCGGCGTCATCCAGGACGATAGCCTTCGGGGAGA
>JAJYKO010000020.1:17838-18131 GCA_021788565.1 Chloroflexota bacterium | reverse complement strand
TTGCGCAAAATGGACGGGAGGGCAGATTTCCTGCCCTCCCGTCGTACCATGAGCGGGGCGGTGTTGAGGAGATACCTGACGCGGCGACCCCCGAGTGCTGCCGTGTCAGGCCGCGGACTGCTGTCTAAGGGCCTGCTCGGTTTGCACTTGCACCGGCGGACGGTTCTGCAGATAGGCTGCGATGAGCGCGCCGATTATCATATTCATGACCATGTTGGCAATTGCCGGAAGAGCGGCGAAGGCACTGATGTTCGTGGCGGCTAGCCCAGCGCCCAGGCCCGAGTTGTACACTC
>JAJYKO010000020.1:0-17828 GCA_021788565.1 Chloroflexota bacterium | reverse complement strand
ATGATGGCCCGAGACGTCGCGTCGTCCAGCCCCAGCTTTCTGGCTATCAAGTAGGCCAGCGCCAGGTTGACGATGATTAGGACGCTCGTGGTTGCGAAGACGATCGGAACCCAGACCAGGTTCTTCTGGATGGTCGGAGCCGCCGAGCTGATAATCCCGACCTCGACCCCGTAGAGGGCCAATGCGGATAGCATAGGCAGCACCGGCTCTGCCTTGGCAATCCTCGCCTGGCCGACACCCCACCTGATGAGCAATCCAAGCACCAGCGGCACCACGATGATTTGGATGAGCTGGAGGAACATACTCATGAAATCGACGGGCACAAATGTGCTAGCCAGCACTTTCGTGAAGGTCGGAGTGAGGATAGGGGCGAGTATCGTGTTGATTGAGGCGAGACTCACCGCGAGCGCTACCGACCCGTGCGCCAAGAACGTGAACAGGTTGGACGAAACGCCGGCCGGAACCGAACCATCCAGGATCGTGCCGGCAGCCAACTGAGGCTGGCTTGAATAGACGAGGTGGGCGGCTATCACGGCAACCAGGGGTACCGTGATCCACTTGGCTACGAAGCCGACAATAGCGGCCTTGGGGTGCCGAACTACGCCGACCAGGGATTCGGTGGTCAGCGTGAGGCTCATTAGCAGGATGACGAAGCCTAGCAGGTAGTTGGTATAGTCGTGCAACCAAAGAAAACCGGACGGCGCCGCGTACGACGCTATCCCTAGAACAATCAGCCATAGGGGCATCAAACGATTAAGCACGAAGACAGCTACACGCATATTAGACACCATCCTTATCGTTGTCTTGCGTCCTCGCTACACCGAGACGGACTGTGCTACCCGCGGTCTTCCAGTTGCGGATTTATCGGGGGGCTACGCGTAGATAACGTCATCCTCAGCACCTCATACTTCGGGCTAGAATTGCCCTTATATCGGTTATCATCTACCTGCCAGATAGAGCCGTCCTTAGGATTCGAATCGGCAAACTTAGCGTAACCTGAAGGAAAGCTTAGCGGCGCGATGGGCGCGGGCGAGGGAACGGATTTGGCCAGGACGCGGGGTTATGTCTTGCTTAGTAGGCGAGCAGCTGCTGCATCTACGAGCCACAGCGGCTGTCCGCCTGACAGGTGGATGAGTTGGGCAGGCAGCCGGCGTGGGGCGTGGGGGCCCTCCAGCACCTCGCGCAGCGCACCGGCCTTGCCCTCGCCGGAGACGAGGAACGCCACAGCAGCTGCCTGGTTGATAACTGGGGCGGTCAGGGTTACCCTGCACAACTCCTGGGAGGGGGGACATACCCACGTGACCCACCTGACCTGCTCTTCGAGGGCGGGGGTGCCAGGGAAGAGCGAGGCGGTGTGGCCGTCCTCGCCCATGCCAAGTAACACCAGGTCCAGGTCAGGCGAATGCCCGGCGAAAAAGCCGCGCAGCAACGTCTCGTATCGATCCGCTGCCTCATCCGGGGAGGCCTCGCACGGTATGGGGTAGATCTGGCTCGGCGGGATTGGGACTCGGTCCAGCAGCGCTTCGCGAGCCATCTTCTGGTTGCTGCGCGGGTCGTCGGCGGGAACACACCTCTCGTCCCCGAAGAAGACGTGCACCTTATCCCATGGCACCTGCTCGCGAAACGGCGATTCGCTCAGTAGTTCGTAGCTGCTTCTAGGGGTGTTTCCACCTGCCAGGGCGACTGCAAAGCGTCCATGCGCCTGGACAGCTTGCTCTGCCCGGCTGACGAACAGCTGCGCCGCCGCTGTGCTTAAGGCGCCGAGGTCCGGGTATATTTGGATATTCATCGTTCGCTGGGCGGGCCGGCAGAGCCGCCGGCCCCTACAATGGCGACAGGCGGGCCGGCAGAGCGTGATGCGAGCGAGCGCAGCATCACGCGGCCCCTACATGCGTAGGCATGCCTAGTCCTCCTCCTGGAGGGTTGGCGTAATCCACCGCCGGCCGTCCTCCTCTATCAAGCGATCCGCTACGGCGGGGCCCCACGTCCCGGCCGGGTAGTTGGGAAAATCAATGGGCGCGTGGCGTTCCCAGGCTTCCAGTACCGGCGTTATGGCGGCCCACGATGTCGATATCTGGTCAGCCCTCATGAAGAGGGTCTGATCTCCTCTGAATACGTCCAGCAGCAGCGTCTCGTAGCCCTCTGGCTGTTGGACGTTGAAGGCGTCCTTGTAGTAGAAGCGCATCTTCACGGGATCGAGCGTGATCTCCGGGCCAGGCTGCTTGGCCTGAAAGCGGAGCAGGATACCCTCGTCGGGTTGGATGCGAAGAGCGAGCCTGTTTGGACGCCAGTCGGCCACCGCCGAAGCCGGGAACGAGCGATGCGGCACCGGTTTGAATTGGATGAACACCTCCGACACACGGATGGGAAGCCGCTTCCCCGTCCTCAAGTAGAAGGGAACGTCCTGCCAACGCCAGTTATCCACGAACAGCCTCAAAGCTGCGTAGGTCTCTACTGGGGAGTCTGGAGAAACTCCTCCCTCCCTCCGGTACGCTGGAACCGGCTCGTCGCCGATCTCCCCCGTGCCGTACTGACCGCGGGCCGACATGTCCGGAACGTCGTCCGCCGAAATGGGTCGCAGAGCCTTCAGCACGTCCAGCTTCTTGTTCCGGATCTCGTCGGCGTCGAAGGAAACCGGCGGCTCCATGGCGATCAGGCAGAGGACCTGCAGCAGATGGTTCTGGATCATGTCGCGCAGTGCCCCGGCGTGCTCGTAGTAGTCGCCCCGGTGACCAACCCCTTCCTGCTCTGCGACCGTGATCTGGATGTGGTCCACGTAGCGTCGGTTCCAGACTGGCTCGAAAAGGATGTTAGCGAACCGCAGGGCCAGAATATTCTGAACGGTCTCCTTGCCCAGATAGTGGTCGATTCGATAGATCTGGCGCTCGTCGAAGATACCGGTGAGCAGCCTGTTGAGGGCCGTCGCCGAGTCAAGGTCCCTGCCGAACGGCTTCTCGGCTACAAGACGATCGTGCTGCCGATCGTCTGCCAGGCCTGCCTCACCAAGCTGCGGGGCGATGGTCTCGACCACGCCCGGCGGGACAGCCAGATAGAACGCGCGATTGGCGCGGGTGCCCCATTTCTGGTCCAGCTCGCCCAGCCGTTTGGCTAGGCTCGCGTAGCCGTCAGGACTCGCGAAGTCCGCCACGACTATCTGGACCATCTTCGCGAATTCTGACCAGCTCTCGTCGCTCACCTGGCCACGGCGGGAGAACCGATTCACGCCGTCGCGCAGCCGCTCGAGGAAGGAGTTGAGATCGATCTCCTTGCGGTCTACGCCGATCACGGCGAACGACTCGGGCAGCCATCCGTCGAGCCACAGGTTGTAGAGCGCGGGAACCAGCTTGCGCCAGGTCAGGTCTCCGACCGCGCCAAAGATTACCAGAGCTGCCGGTTCTGGGTGTGTGTGTTCGTTCGCGTTTATGTTCTGACTCCTTTCACTGCGATGGCACGCTCCAGGGCTTGCTCCAGCTCCCGGAGCCCTTTCGACGTAACCTCTCCCAGGTGGATGCGAAGGGCCCGCCGGCCGTGCCGGCGAAGAGCCTCCAGATCCCCGAGAGCCTGGGCCTGTTTGAAGGTGCCAAAGGTGTACGGCTGGCCGGGGATCTGTACATCCTCGGCATCGTCGGCGGTAAGTTCCAGGAAGAGCCCGGTGTTCGGGCCGCCCTTGTGGAATTGGCCAGTTGAGTGGAGATAGCGCGGCCCGTAGCCCATTGTGGTGGCAACTCGGTACCTGTCACGCAGCCGGACGCGCATGGACTGTAGCGCCCGGTCCGTTTCGGGTGTCTCGGGCAGGTAGGCAAGGATAGCGATGTAGTTGCCGCTGCTCGAAGCATGGGCGTTCTCATTGCTCACCGCCGCCTCATCGGTACTCGCGGAACCTGTTCCCGCCTGCTCGAAGAAGTGCCGCAGAACCTCGGCGAGGGTCGGAGCCGAAGCATCTCCGTACAGGCTGAGCGAACCTTCCGTCAAGGCCGGCTTCTCCTCGGGTAGATGACCCTGCTCGCGGACCATCGCCAGCAATCGGTTCGTGTTGTCCTTGCTCTCCTGGACGTTGGGCTGGTCGAAGGGATTTATCCCCAGGATAGCTCCCGACGTGGCGGTCGCCATTTCCCACCGGAAGAACTCCTGGGCCAGGTCGAGGCGATCCTCGAGGGTAATGGCGATCAGGGGATGACCTGCTTGCTGAAGTGTGACGGTGGCCTGGCTCTGTGCCTCATCCGGCTCGTTCCTCACCTTGTAGAGCACGAAGATGCGGTCGTCCCCGTAAACTGCCGGGGTGCCTATCGGCTCGCCGGCCACCGGCAAGATGCCTGTGCCCTCCTTGCCGGTACTTTCAGCCAGCAGCTGCTCCAACCAAAGGCCGAGCGTGCCGACGGCACCTGGGACCAGGAAAGTGAGCTTATCCTGCCAATGGTGTGCGAGTTCGCCGAGGGCTGCGCCCAGCACCAGGCCAGGGTTCTCCTCGTCCGGCACGCTGGAGGTGCAGGCGTGCACCATCCTGAGCGCTCTGACCAGCAGTTCTCCGATGTCCATTCCCATCAGTGAGGCGGGAAGCAATCCGAAGTAGGAGAGGGCTGAGTAGCGACCTCCAATGTCCGCGAAGTTGAGGAACGTCTTGCGGAACCGCCTGTCCGCGGCGAGCTTGACCATCGGAGAGCCGGGATCGGTGATGGCGACGAAATTCTCGCCGGCGCGGTCGCCCTTGAGATCCTTCACTCGGGCGTAGAAGTAATCACCGAAAGCCGAGGGCTCCGCGGTCGTCCCCGACTTGCTGGCGACTATGAACAGGGTGTCGGCCAGGGGCACTTCCCGCTCTATTCGGAGGATGGTCGCGGGGTCAGTGGTGTCCAGGACGGTCAGCGGCAGGCCATTGTCCCCGGGTGGGAACGTGGAGGCAAACACTAGCGGTGCCAGGCTACTGCCGCCCATACCCATGTGAACCACATGCCTGAAGCCCGCTTCCCTCACCTCTTTGCGGAACTCCTCCAGTTCGGCGGCGCACTCTTCCATGGCTTGAGCCACCGTGAGCCATCCGAGGGAGTTGCGAATCTGGTCTTGATCGCGGGGATCGCTCTTCCAGAGGGTTGCGTCCTTCCGCCAGAGGCGCGCACCGAAATGCTCATTTGCCAGGCCCCCTATCCGCCCCTGGACAGCTGCCTCTTGCTTACCGAGGCTGAGAGTCTCGCGGTCCGGCGCCTCGCTCAGCGCCTCGACTCGCTTCTTCTTCAGCGTGGCCATCAGGGCGTCGAAGGGCTTGACGAACTTTTGCACCCCTTCGTCCTCGAGCTGCTGGGTAGCCTGATCCAGGTCTATTCCAACCGCCGGCAGCTGCTGGAGGACCAATTGAGCCTCGTTCACTTCCTTGTCCAGTCTCGGAGCCGGGTCGCCGTGGTCACGGTAGGCGTTGATCGTCTCCAGCGGCATGGTGTTGATTGTGTCCTGGCCGATCAGCGGCTCCACGTACTTGACGTCACTGTAGGCCGGATTCTTGGTGCTGGTGCTCGCCCAAAGCAGCCGCTGGACCTTCGCTCCACGGTTTGTTAGGGCGCGGAAACGGGCTGAGCCGAAGATCTCTCTGTAGATCTGGTAGGCGACCTTGGCACTGGACTCGGCCACCTCGCCGTGCAGGACACCCGCTGCTGCGCCTTCGGAGCCCCCCGCCTGCATCTTCTTCTCGAGGATGGGGTCCAGCAGGACGTCGATACGGCTGAGGAAGAAGCTGGCGACGGAGGCTATGCGGTCCACCGGTTTGCCACCCTTTACCCGATCCTCCAGACCCAATATGTAGGCCTCGGCCACCTCCCGGTAGCGCGGCAGCCCGAAGAGGAGGGTGACGTTTACGTTGATGCCCTCACCTATCAGCTGTCGGATGGCCGGCAGCCCTGCCCTGGTTCCTGGGACCTTGATGAAGACGTTGGGGCGGTTCAGCGCCGTCCACAACTCGCGGGCCTCGGCGACGGTTCCATCGGTGTCGGAAGCCAGGTGCGGTGACACCTCGAGGCTCACGAACCCGTCCCCGCCATCGGTTCGCTCGTAGGTGGGGCGGAAGAGATCGGCCGCGCGCTGGATGTCCTCCACGACCGTGGACCGGTAGATCTCCTCCACGGTCCTTCCTTCCAGAGCCAGCGCGCGAATGGCGTCGTCGTAGTCGTGGCTGCCGCCTATCGCCTTTTCGAAGATGGAGGGGTTGGAGGTCACCCCGCTCAGACCGTCCTCGTCGATCAGCCGTTGCAACTCACCCGAGGAAATGGTTCCCCGGCGCAGGAAGTCCATCCAGACGCTCTGACCAAGGGCCTCCAGCCTCAGGAGAGGATTATCCATCATGCTCTTTCCCTTCCCTTTCCAGTTCCAGCGTAGCCACCTTTGCCAGACGGCGCCTGTGGCGCTCGGCTCCAATGAAACGGGCAGCCAGGAATGCGTGGACCAGATCCATCGCTAGCGCGAATCCCACGACCCGCCCGCCCAGACAGATCACGTTCATGTCGTCGTCCTCGACCCCCTGATGGGCCGAGAAGGCGTCGGTAATCAGTGCCGCTCGCACCCCGGCCACCTTGTTGGCCGCGATGCAGGCTCCGACTCCGCTGCCGCAGATGACGACGGCTCGCTCCACTTCGCCCCTGACCACAGCTCGGGCGAGCGGCGCCACGTAGTCTGGATAGTCGTCCCCTGGCGCCAGGCTCGTGGCTCCGAAGTCGACGATCTCATGGCCCTCTCCCCGCAGCGCCTGGGCCACGCGCTCTTTCAGGTCGAATCCCCCATGGTCGGCCGCGATCCCAAGCCGCATGCCTACCTCCTTTCCAGTCAGGAACGCTTAGCGGGTCTTCACCACCTAAGAACTCCTGGTGCGACCGATTAGCGCCAGCGTACGCTTCACCACGTTTTCCACGCTGAAGCCGTATTCGCGCATAACCACATCGGTCGGCGCAGAGGCGCCGAAATGGTCCACCCCGATGATGTCGCCATCGTCTCCGACCCACCGGCTCCAACCGAAGGGCGAAGCCGCCTCGATGGAGAGGCGAGAGCGGACTTCGGGCGGCAGGACCGAGTCGCGATATTGCTGAGACTGGACCTCGAAAAGCTCCCAGCTCGGCATGGAGACCACACGGACGCCGACCTTCTGCTCGGCAAGCTTTGTCTTTGCCTCGAGAGCCAGGCCGACCTCCGACCCGGTGGCGATCAGGATGAGATCTGGCCGGCCGTCGTCCACGTCCGAGAGGACGTACGCGCCTCGTCGCAGCCACTCGGCAGGTGCGAGTGTCGCCCGGTCGAAGGTCGGCACGTTTTGACGAGACAGGACCAGCGCCACTGGACGGTTGCGAGTCTCCACAGCGACCTTCCAGGCGACGGCTGTCTCGTTGGCATCGGCCGGCCGGATGACGATTAGCGTCGGCACGGCCCGCAGATTGGCCAGCTGCTCCACCGACTGATGAGTTGGACCATCCTCACCCACTCCGATGCTGTCGTGAGTGAAGACGTAGATGGTGTGCAGGTCCATTATCGCGGCCAGCCGGATCGGTGGGCGCATGTAGTCCGAGAAGATCAGGAAGGTCGATCCGAACGGCAAGATCCCGCCGTGGGCCGCCATGCCGTTCATCGTAGAGCCCATCGCGTGCTCGCGCACTCCATAGTGAATGTTTCGCCCGCCATAGCCCCACGCGCCGCCCGCGGCTCCCTGGGTGTCGCCGGACGCGTACTTCTGGGGCTGGAAGTCGCCCAGACCCTTCATGATAGTGTGGGTGGAGGGGTTGAGGTCGGCCGAGCTACCTATGAACTCCGGCAGCTTGGGCGCGAAGGAATCCATCACCTTCGAGGCGGCGACGCGAGTGGCCATCCCTTTGGGATCAGCCGGGAAGGTGGGTATGTCGGAGTCCCACCCGGCCGGCAGCACGCCATCGATGAGACGGCGTAGCTCGGCGGCTTCCGCGGGGAAGGCCCGGGCGTAATCCCGAAAGCGTGCATCCCACTCGGTCTCGGCCTGTGTGCCCCTGTCCACGGCTTCTCGGAAGTGGCTCAAGGCCTCGTCCGGCACGTAGAAAGGCGGGTCCTCGGGCCAACCGAGGTTCTGCTTGGCCGCCTTCACCTCGTCGGCGCCCAGGGGAGAGCCGTGGGCCGCGAAGGTGTCTTGCTTGTGCGGTGCGCCGTATCCGAGGTGGTTGTGGACCAGGATTAGCGAGGGGCGCTGTTTCTCGTCCCGTGCGGCGCGAATCGCCCGATCGACGGCCTCGAGATCGTTGCCGTTGTCCACCGTCTGGGTGTGCCACCCGTACGCCTGGAACCGCTTCGCCACGTCCTCGGTAAAAGTGAGGTTGGTGGACGCGGCCAGGGAGACGTGGTTGTTGTCGAAGAGATAGATGAGTCTTCCCAGTTCCAGGTGTCCAGCCAGAGAGGCTGCCTCCGCCGATACCCCCTCCATCAGATCCCCATCGCCCACTATAGAGTAGATATAGTGATCGATGATGTCGTGTCCGGGGCGATTGTATCGAGCGGCGAGGTAGGCTTCCGCGATCGCCATCCCGACGCCGTTGGCGAAGCCTTGCCCCAGAGGGCCCGTGGTTACCTCGACTCCCGGGGTGACGCCGTACTCCGGGTGACCGGGGGTTTTGCTCCCCCACTGCCGGAACTGCTCGATCTGCTCCAGGGGCAGGTCGTAGCCCGTGAGGTAGAGCAGGCTGTACAGCAGCATGGACCCGTGGCCGGCGGAGAGGATGAACCGATCGCGATCGAACCATTTAGGGTTGGCCGGGCTGTGCTTCAGGAACCGTGTCCAGAGGACGTAAGCCATGGCTGCCGCCCCCATGGGCAGGCCTGGATGGCCGCTGTTGGCCTTCTCGACGGCATCCACCGAGAGGAAACGGATGGTGTTGATGGACAGCTCATCAAGTTTGGACGGCGACTGTGTTGCAGCGGAGCTAGTGCTCAATGTTGTTCTCCTTGTTTGCCAATAGATGGCGCCATCAGACCCTACAGGCGGCGCGGTAGGGCCGCCCGTAGGAGCACTTAGCCTATACTGCTGCAATCTTTGAGCCTAAGGCATGCTGCAGGTGATGTGCGGCCTTCAGACCATCTGCTCAGACCTTCACCTGATAGCCCTACGAGGCGGCTTCCACCTCCAGGTCAAGGCTTATGTCCAGCGCTCGGACCGAATGGGTGATGGCGCCCGCGGAGATGAGATCCACCCCCGACTCCGCCACGTCTCGTACCGTCGCCAGAGTGATCCCGCCGGAGGCTTCGGTCATGGCCCGCCCGCCGATCAGATCCACGCACCGCCGCATCTCCTCGGGGCTCATGTTGTCGAGCAGGATTGCGTCGGCGCCGGCCTCCAGCGCCTCCCGCGCCTCCTCCAGCGACTCGACCTCAACCTCGATCCTCACCATGTGGGGCACGCCCGCACGAGCGAGGGCCACCGCTTCCTTTAGCCCGCGACCGCGAGCACGCAAGGCGGCGAGGTGATTGTCCTTGATCAGAACGCCGTCGCTGAGACAGAAGCGGTGATTGGCGGCACCACCCACGCGGACGGCGTACTTTTCGAGGACACGTAGTCCGGGCGTGGTCTTGCGTGTGTCGACGATTCGCGCGGAGGTGCCCTCCGTCGCCGCCACGTAGCTCGCTGTCATCGTCGCGATGCCACTCATGCGTTGGACAAAGTTCAAGCTGACGCGCTCGGCCCTGAGAATGCTTGCCACGCGGCCACGCACGATGGCCAGCGTCGTATGAGGAGTAACGCGGGAACCGTCCGCGACCACTATCTCTGTCTCGAGGGTCGGATCGTTCCGCGTGAAAACCAGTGCAGCTACATCGATCCCGGCGAGAACGCCGTCCTGTTTGGCGACCAGCCGGCCAACGCCGGTCTGCCCGGGATCGACCAGGCTATCGGTGGTGAGATCGCCCCAGGCGAGATCTTCGGCGAGCGCACCATCGACTATGCGTTTCACCAGCGCCGGTTCGGGGATCATCGCGGCCTCCTCCATCGGGGATATTTCGTTCAATCGATCCGGGCCTTGGCGTGGGGCTTCGCTCCGGCTTTCGCCAATCTGTGCTGATCGACCGGAGCCCGAAAGACGACGCGCCGCAGCCAGGCATCATCTTCGTCAGGGTAGTCGCTTCGCCGGTGCCCTCCTCGCGACTCTTCACGAACGAGGGCCGCTGTGGTCACCAGCCGCGCGACGAGTAGGAGAGCCCGCAGCTCGTGATCAGCTGAGCTTGACGGCGGGTCCATCTCTCGAGTCCACTGATCGAGGCGGTGTTGCGCGACCTCCAGTGACTCCCGCGAGCGCACCATGCCGACGTTTGCCCACATCAGCTCCTGCACGTCCTTCATCAGCACCGCGGGCGGACGCTGCTCTTCACCTGCCTGGTCCGGCTGGCGTTGGGGATTCGGAACGCTCTGTGCGGATGGCCCTAGGCGGTGATCCTCGACAATCCTCGCCTGCCCATGCTGTGGCATCGGGCCGGATGCATCCGCCACCTCCAGATCCGGGGCTCCGCTGCCCGCGACCATCCGTCGCACAACCCGGCTGCCAAACACGAGCGCTTCGAGCAGCGAATTGCTCGCCAGCCGGTTGGCACCATGGACGCCAGTGCAGGCCACTTCACCGCAGGCGAAGAGACCGGGTAGGTCGGTTTCGCCCCAGAGGTTCGTCCGCACGCCACCCATCACGTAGTGTGCCGCGGGCGCCACCGGAATCGGCCTCCGGGTGATGTCCAGATCATAGCTGTCGCAGAACTCAGCGATCGTCGGGAAGTGCTGCCGGGTCTCGGCCTCCGGGAGACCGCTCAGGTCCAGATATACGCAGGCGGCGTTCTGTCGCGTCATCTCAGTCAGAATCGCGCCGGCCACGACGTGGCGCGGCGCAAGCTCGCCACGAGGGTCGTAGTCGAACATGAAGCGGCGACCGTCCCGGTCACGTAGAACTGCGCCCGCTCCGCGCGCTGCCTCCGAGATCAGGAAGCGTGGCGCACCGTTCAACATCAGTGCCGTGGGGTGGAATTGGATGAACTCCAGATCGGCCAGGCTCGCGCCGGCACGGTACGCGAGAGCCAGCCCGGTCCCGCTGGCGACGGCCGGATTCGTGGTCTGGGCGTACAGCTGGCCGGCGCCACCCGTGGCCAGTACCACGGCCCGACCGGCATAGCGCTTCTCCAGACCGCTCCGATGGTCCATGGCGATAACTCCGCGCACCGCGCCGTCCGCCAGAACCAGGTCCGTGACGAGGGAGTGCTCGCGAATAGTGACATTCCTGGACTCACCTACCAGATGCCCGAGCGTTGCTTGAACCCGTGCGCCGGTGGCATCCCCTCCGGCGTGAAGCACCCTAGCCCTGGTGTGCGCACCTTCCCGACCGAGCGCCAGGTGCCCACCCTCGCGGTCGAACGGTACCCCCAAGCTCACGAGGTCGGCAATCCGGTCCGGTCCCTCTACTGCCAGAACCCAGGAAGCAAGGGGATCGCTCAGCCCCGCACCTGCTTCCAGTGTGTCGCGCCACTGGAGCTCCGGCCTATCGTCGGTGCCGACAGCTGCAGCGATGCCGCCCTGAGCATTGTTGGTGTTGCTGTCGTCGAGTCGAGCTTTCGTGAGCAGCAGTACGCGGCCGTGGGATTGCGCGAGCAAAGCAGTGTACAGCCCTGCGATGCCGCTTCCTATGACAATGCAATCGTACATCTCACGCGATCTCCAGCATCCTCGTCAGTGCCTCCCTGGCCCAGTGTGCCACCTCAGGTGCCACGGCGATCCGGTTCACAACCTCGCCCGCGAGCAAGCTCTCCAGCGACCAGAGCAGATAGGCCGGATGGATTCGGTACATGGTTGCGCAGGGACACACAACCGGGTCCAGACAGAAGACCAGCTTGTCCGGGTGCTCCTTCGCGACGCGGTTGACGAGATTGATCTCCGTTCCCACCGCCCACTGCGAACCGGGAGGCGACTCGGCGATCCTCTTCACGATAAGCTCCGTAGACCCAACGGCGTCGGCGGCGAGCACAACCTCGGCTCGACATTCCGGGTGCACGATAACGTTGATGTCGGGATAGTGCTCGCGCGCCCTCGCAATCTGGCTCGTCGTGAAGCGCATGTGCACCGAGCAGTGGCCGTTCCAGAGGATCAGGCGAGCTCTACGCAGAGCGGCGGGATCGTTGCCGCCAAGAGGCCGCGCCCGATCCCACACGATCGTCCGGTCCGGCTCGATGCCGAGCTGGCGAGCGGTGTTGCGGCCAAGGTGCTGATCCGGGAAGAACAGCACGCGGTCACTCCGCTCCAGCGCCCAACTCAGAATAGCCCCTGCGTTCGAGGAGGTGCAGACCGCGCCGCCGTGCTGGCCGCAAAAGGCTTTTAGGTCGGCAGAGGAATTGACGTAAGTCACGGGCAGAACACTCGGACCGCACACATCCTCGATGCTCTGGTAGCACTCCGTGACAGCGTCCAGATCGGCCATGTCCGCCATCGAGCAGCCGGCTTCGAGGTTGGGCAGGATCACCTGCTGGTCGGCACCGCTGAGGATGTCGGCGCTCTCAGCCATGAAGTGCACACCGCAGAATACGATGAACCGGGCGTCACGCCGGGAGGCTGCCTGCATCGAGAGCTTGAAAGAATCGCCCAGAAAGTCGGCGAACCTGACGATTTCATCGCGCTGGTAGTGATGGCCGAGGATCACGGCGCTCGGCCCGAGCGCCGATCGAGCCGCGCCGATGCGGTCGGCTAGCTCCGCGTCGGTCAACTGCCAATATTGGTCCGGCAGCGGGGTCTGAAGGGGAGGTGTGCGGGAGCCCGCGGTACCGAAGATTGATGGGGCAGGCTGTTGGGGGACGGGGGTATCGCACGGTGTTGAGGTGATATCGGAAAGGTCTGCGTACGCTCCTGTAGTAGTGTCCATGGGACCTCCAGAGCCATGACGGGCTGAGCATGCGTCGGTTGGTCGGCGCATGTTAGGCAGCCTCGGCAGACCTTGTCAAGTCAGGTGACAAGACAGCCTTTCCCTGTATCTCGACCTTCGCGTCCGCGCGACCCGGTGTAAAATAGACCAGGGTGGTTGTCTCACCCCGATCATAGAGCACGCGCTCGCGGCGGCCGCCAATGCACGTGATTCACGGGACCTGGATCCCTGACGATACTGAAGAATTTATTCAGTCGGGCGCTTTCTACCTGTGGGTCGAAACCGACTCGCCGCTGCGCGCAAAGCTCCGTTCGGAGAACGGAGCGATTCACCCCCGACAGCTGGTCGACGCGTCGCTGGCGACGTTTCTTGCCGAGAAGCTCGGGATTCGGGACACCTACGCCGATACCGTTTCCCGCGCACTTTGCCGCCGCTATTTTCTGCTTCCGAGCGCAGACGGCGCGCCTCTCCCTTCCCTCGAGTTGCAGCGATACGTGGACCAAGAGATTCCGGACAGCTTTGAGTTGGCGACCTGGCAGGTCTGCTGCTACCCAGTGCCCGACGTCATCCGAACCCTGAACGATATCCACTTCATCGCTCTGAACGCGCCGGAGGACTTCCAGCTTGGAGCAGATTTCCTCTTCTGGCACCAGTTCAGCCGGGTCATCAAGCAGGTGATCGCGCGCGAGCAGTACATCCCAGCGATCAAGTACCGGGAGATCGCCCCGGCGACCGGCAAGCGCACGAAGAATGGGCCCCGGTTCGAGCTTCATCCAGGATGGGAGATACTCTCGCATCCTTACGAGGCGGCCATCCCGAGCTACGTCGCCGCCATGCCCACGCTATGCGCCGTGGGATCGGCTGCCCCGGCCACGACGGTCCACGCGAACGAGCCGCTTCTGCGCCACTTTGCTGAGTGCCAACTGCACGAAGCTGTGACCGGGACGCCTCTGACGGCGAAGAACGACCAGCAACTCGCCGGCACTTTCCTGTATCGCGCGATGTACCCCTACCGGCCGGACGGGCGGCCGCGGTCGCCATCTGACGAACTGGCCGAGTACCGTGCCTGGGCGGGGTGGCGGGAAAAGCTGACGAGGCCGCAGGTCGACGCTGGATTCATCCTGGGGTTCCAGCTGGAAGAAGCACCTGCTGACGACGTCGACGACTGGCAGCTTCACTTCCAGGTCGCGGCGAAGCGCGATCCCTCCCACCGACTTCGTCTCGCGGACTACTGGGAACTCGAGCCAACAGCCCGCGCCAACCTCGCTCGCCCCTTCGGTTCGGGTTTTGAGAGGCATCTGCTTCTGGGACTGGGGCACGCCGCGCGGATCTACCCGGAGGTCTGGCGCGGGCTGGAGACAAGCCGGCCGGCCGGGTTTCATCTGACCCTGGAGGAGGCGTTCTCTTTCCTTAAGGAGAGCGCCTGGGTCCTGGAAGACGCGGGCTATACCGTCAGCGTGCCGGCCTGGTGGACGCCGGAGGGACGGCGTCGGGCGAAGCTGCGGCTGAAGACCGCGCAGCGTCCGGCGAAAGGGAAGACGGGGGCGGGCAGCGGGCTCCTCGGCTTCGACTCGATCGTCACCTATAGATTCGAGCTGTCGATCGGCGACGCGGTCGTCTCGGACGAAGAATGGCGGCAACTGGTGGAGGCAAAGACGCCGCTGGTGAGGTTCCGCGGCCAGTGGATGGAGTTGGACCGCGACCGAATGCAGCAACTCCTGGAGTTCTGGCAAACCCACCGCGGTGCGGAGCCGGAGCTCACGATCCGGGATTTCCTGAAGGCAACCGCCGACGCCGAGGACGACCTGGAATGGGAGCACGACCAGGTCCTGCAATCCATGCTCGCCCGCCTGAAGGACAAGAGCAGCTTCGTGCTGATCGAAGATCCACCTGAGCTTCGGGGCAGCCTGCGGGACTACCAGCGGCGAGGTGTGGCCTGGCTGGGCTATCTCGAGAGTCTGGGTCTAAATCCCTGCCTTGCCGACGACATGGGGCTGGGCAAGACGCTGGAAGTGATCGCTCGACTGCTGGACGAGAGACGCTCGGAGAAGAGGGTGCAGCCGACCCTGGTGATCGCGCCGACCTCAGTGCTGGGAAACTGGCGAAAAGAGATCGAGCGTTTCGCGCCAGGGCTGCGGACCCTGGTCCATCAAGGAAGCGGCCGAACCAAGGAGGGGCGTCGCTTTCAGAACGCCTGCTACGCTAGCGACGTGGTGATCACCTCTTTCGCTCTGGCCCGTCTGGACGACAAGCTCCTCCGCGGCGTCCAGTGGGGCCGCGTGGTGGTGGACGAGGCGCAGAACATCAAGAACCCCGAGGCGGCGCAGACGCGTGCCATCACGAAGCTCGCGGCCCCGCGCCGTCTCGCGTTGACCGGCACTCCGGTCGAGAACCGGCTGCGCGATCTCTGGTCGATCTTCAATTTCCTCAACCCCGGTTACCTGGGCAAGGAAGCACAGTTCCGCAAGAGCTTCGAGCTTCCCATCCAGAAGGAGAACGATTCGGGTCGAGCGGCTGCGTTGAAGAGGCTGGTCGAGCCCTTCATCCTCCGGCGCGTGAAGACGGATCAGCGGATCATCGCCGATCTGCCGGAGAAGATCGAGCAGAAGGTGTACTGCCAACTCACACCGGAGCAGGCGTCGCTCTATGCGGCGGTGGTCAAAGACGTAGAGGAACAGCTGGACGAGGTGGAGGGCATCCAGCGGAAGGGCTTGATCCTGTCTACGCTGCTGAGGCTCAAGCAGGTGTGCAACCACCCGGCGCAGTTTCTTCAGGATGGCAGCGCCTTTACGAGCGAGCGCTCCCACAAGCTGCAGCGGCTAAGCGAGATGGCCGAGGAGGCCATAGCCAGCGGCGACAGCCTTCTCGTCTTCACCCAGTTCGCCGAGGTTGGCTCTGCGCTCGAAGCGTACGTCGCGCATACCCTGCACTACAACACGTTCTACCTGTATGGCGGGACGAGCGCACCGCAGCGGGAGCGGATGATCGAGGCGTTTCAGGATCCCGAGACCGAGCCCTCCGTATTCATCCTCTCCCTGCGCGCGGGCGGCGTTGGATTGAACCTCACCCGGGCGAATCACGTCTTCCACTTCGATCGCTGGTGGAATCCCGCGGTCGAGGACCAGGCGACGGATCGTGCCTTCCGGATAGGCCAGCGGAAGAACGTTTTCGTCCACAAGTTCGTCGCCATGGGGACAGTCGAGGAGCGCATCGACCAGATGATCGAGGACAAGAAACGGCTGTCGGGAGTGGTCGTCGGCACCGACGAGTCCTGGCTGACCGAGCTCGACAACAACACATTCAAGGACTTGATCAAGCTTCGTCGCGAAGCGGTGCTGGAGTAGCGAAATGCCTGAATTTGGCCGAACATGGTGGGGGCAGAGGTTCATCCAGGCCCTCGAGCGATTCACCGACCCCGCTCGACTCGGTCGCGGGCGATCCTACGCCAGTGGGGGACGGATACTCAGCTACGAGATCGGGGGTGGCAAGGTAAGCGCGAAGGTGCGCGGATCGATCAACCCTTACTATGGCGTGTACGAGGAGCCGATCTACACCACGACGATCGCACTGGAGCCGATTTCGCGAGGCAACTGGACCAAAGTGATCGCGGAGCTCTCGGGCAGGGCCGGGCCTGTGGTAAAGCTGCTGCTGAGCGAGATGCCCGACGACATAGACGACATCTTTGGCGGCCTGGGGCTTCATCTGCTTCCCGGCGGCGAACGCGACTTCACCACCAGGTGCTCCTGTCCTGATTGGGCCAACCCCTGCAAACATGTTGCCGGAGTCTGCTACCTGCTGGCGTCGGCGCTGGACCAGGATCCCTTTCTGCTTTTCGAGCTGCGTGGACTCGCGCGGGACCAACTTCGAGGGGAGCTGGCGAAATCTCCTCTGGGGCAACTGCTCGCCTCCGAGCTCGAACTGCCGGATGTCGAACCACGGCCCGTGCCGTCGTACTACACCCGACCGGTTGCCGAGCCCGCGCCAGAGGTGGTCAGCTACAAGGAGTTCTGGACCGGAGCTCGACGGCTGCCGCCGGAGACCGATGCGGCGACGCCTCCTAGCCTCCGTGCCCTCCTGATAAAGAAGCAGGGCGACTATCCCCCCTTCTGGCAGAAGGATCAGCCGTTCACCGCGGTCATGGAAGAGCTGTACGAGCGGGTACGCACCAGGAGCCGGCAGATGAGGTGAATCTGACACGCCCCACTCGGAATTAGCGAACGAGCCTACCTGCGCGGCTGGGCTTCATGAGTTACCGCCGCGGATCAGTCTGGGAGAATGTCGGCGATGGCGATGGCACGGTCCGGGAAGGTGATCGGAGCCACCTCGTCGCCCCGACGGGCGACCCGAGCAGAGTGGTAACCATCTGGGGTGGGGTCCCGATAGATGGTGATCGTATCCTGCTCCAGATCCACGAGCCACACCTCCACGATGCCGCTCCGGACGTACAGTGGCACCTTGACACGTCGGTCCGGATCGGCCGAGGAGTCGGCTACCTCGACCAACAACAAGATATCCTCCGGCGTGGGATGGTCCGAGGCGTAGAATCCGGACTTTCGACGTGCCAACACGATGTCAGGCTGTGGCTCCGAGTTCTCGCCCAACCGGACCGGGTTCTGCACCCGAAGTCGCGCCGCGTCACTGAAAGCCCGGGAGAAAAGGTCTGTCAGCCGGTCCACGCACTCTGCATGGCGCGCTCCAATCGGCGTCATCTCCACTATCTCTCCTTCGATGAGTTCAACGCGATCGTCCTCGCCAAGGATGCCGGCCCGGGCCATCTGGTGATACTCATCTGTTGTGAACCGCCGCCTCTTCAGATCGAGTGCCATCGTAGACCTCCCGCTGGCATTATACCCCCGGTCACGGCCTCGGTCGATCCATGCCCCTGGTGCTGGCGAAACCGGCGAGCATCTTACCCTCAATCACTTTCATGCTAAGGTCAGGCTATTAGTCATCAGCTAT
>JAJYKO010000798.1 GCA_021788565.1 Chloroflexota bacterium | reverse complement strand
TCTCGGCCGATTGAGTGGACGCGCTGAAAAAACTCGAGAAAGGTGGGCATTACCTCTTTGACAAGCTCGCCAACGTGCTGCGCCTGAAACTCCAGGACATCTATGAACAGGAAGAGGGGGAAGTCGGTCTTGCCCTGAAGTTTGGCCATGATCTCGACGAAGCCGCTCCGGAGCAGTTCGGCGGCGGTCTCACCGCGAGCCCGCGAGAGCCCCTCGGCGATGGCTCCATAGAGGTTGTTTTGGAGCAGGAGCTCCTTGAGGATCTCTTCCTTGGACGTGAAGTGATTGTACGCAGTGCTCAGGCTGATGCCCGCGTCGCGGGCAATCTCCCGCATGCCGGTGGCATGGTAACCCTGGCGCAAGAAGAGCTGCCTGGCCGCGTCCAGGATCGCTTCTCTGGTTCTAAGTCCTGCCGATCGCTTGGCTGGCGCAGTCATTATCCCTCAGTTAGAACGAACGCTCGTTCATATAATAGCTCGCGTTCGGAGGCTGTCAAGCCCCATTTCGAGCTCTCCCGCGAGGCACAGGTAGGAAGTGTCAAGGGCAGGTTGGCGCCGAGTCCACCTGATTGAGCTGCTCCCCGATAATTAAGATGCGTCGGTCTTGGGTTGCCGCTGAGTATAAGGTTTCAAGCGCAAAGGTTTGCGCTAGAATAGAGCAAACGCTCTCCGGGAGATATACGCCTGATGATTTCCAGGATAGTCGCTCTGGCAGGCGTCGTCGCTGTCCTCGTCGTCCTAGCTGCGGTAGCACCAGCGGGAAGACCAGCGGCGGCGGTGGTGAGCAGCCCCACTGTCGGTACGCAGGTTTCTGGGAGCACTCCGGATGGCACTCTCCTCGAGTCCTCTTTCCCGAGCCCGGTGTTAGGCATCGCCCCTCCGTTCCGGATCTACCTGCCCCCAGGCTACAACACTTCTACTCAGCGATACCCGGTGCTCTACCTTCTCCATGGCAACGGTCCCGACTCCGATTATACAGAGTGGTCCGATCATATGAAGATCGACTTCACGGCCGGGGCCATGATCTCCCGCGGGCAGATCGGTCCGATGATCATCGTCATGCCATACGGGGAGCGCAGCTTCTGGATGAATTTCCCCGGCGGCCTGCGCTGGGCAGATTACACCACTCAGGACATGGTTCCCTACATCGACGCCACCTACCGCACCATCCCAGATAGAGGGCACCGAGCCATCGGAGGCAACTCCATGGGTGCGGTGGGGGCTCTCCACCTGGCCTTCGAGCACCCCGACCTGTTTGGAATCGTCGGTGCCCACAGCCCCTCGCTCCGCGTGGAGCCGGACAACGTCATAACCGACGCCGACTGGGCCACCTACGAGGCGAACGATCCGCTGCGGCTCGCGGAGACGGCGCCGAACCTGCAGACGCTTCAGATCTGGTTGGACATCGGCGATCAGGACCCGTGGCGGGGCAACGCCGCCGGCCTGCACGATCGCCTGGCTGCGAGAGGAATCGCCCACACCTGGAACATGTTCCCCGGGCCCCACGACACCCCCTATTGGATAGCCCACAGCCCAGACTACCTGCGGTTCTATTCGACAGCCTTCCAGCGCAACACGACCGCTCCGACTGCTACCGCGGCTCCCACTAGCGTCCTGGCTCCGCCGACCCCGACCGCGGCGGTTTCGGCTCCGCCGTCGACCCAGAACGCCCAGTCACCGGCCGAGTTCAAGCTGGGCTTCAAATACCTGGCCGACCAGATCCCCAACGTCGTGGGTGTTCCCCTGGAAAACGAGCACTACGGGGCCAACGGCGACTCCCTGCAGCAGACCAGCACCGGACTGATGGTTTGGAGGAAGGCCGACAACTTGGCCGCCTTCACCGACGGGTCCAGAACCTGGATCAACGGACCAAATGGCGTGCAGGAACGTGGCAACGATGAGAGGTTCGCATGGGAGAAACAGTGAGAAGCTGGCCTGCCAGGAGGTGACCGTGGCCGAGCAGAAGCTGCGTCTCTATGTCAGACCGGGTTGAGCCACCTGCGCCGCAGCAAAGGGTAGCGCCTATTAGCCGACGCTCACTCCGAACCAGCCCAGCACCGTCGTCATAACCATCACGGCGGAGAGGATGGACACGACGACCACCGTGATCCATCCAATCGCTCCGTACGTCTTGCCGTTCGCGTGCCGGCCCAGGATCTCGCGGCTGCCCGCAAGCCGAACTATCGAGATCAGGACGATTGGAAGCAGCAGTCCGTTGACCACCTGCGCGAAGATCAGCAGCGGGATCAGCGGTAGGCTTGGAATCAGGGTAATGCCGGCACCCATGACGATCAGTCCCGTGAAGATACCCATGAAGGCAGGGGCCTCACGGAAGGTTCGTGACACCCCTCGCTCCAGCCCCAGTGCTTCGCTGATTGGGTAGGCCGTGGCTAGCGGCAGCACCCCTGCCGCGAGAAGCGACGCCCCCAGCAGCCCCGCGGCGAAGATGGCCTCGGCCAGCGGCCCGGCCAGGGGGGCGAGCGCCTGGGCGGCGTCCGAGGCCGTCTGGACCTGGATGCCCCTGGGAAAGAGGGTCGCCGCGGTGCTCACCACTATGAAGAAGGCGAAAAGGTTCGATAGGAAGGCTCCGAGGTATGCGTCCACCCGCTCTGGGCCGTAATGCTCGGGATCCACGTCCTTCTCTACCGTCGCGGACTGCGCGTAGATCTGCATGTAGGGGGTGATCGTAGTCCCCAGCAGGGCTACCAGGCTGAACAGGTAGCCGGGCGCGAAGGAGAAGCTTGGGGTCACCGTTGCCAGGCCTATTTCGCCCCAGTCCGGCTTAACCAGGAACACCGTGGCGGGATAAGCCAGGAAGGCCAGGGTCATCGCCAGGAAGATCTTCTCCACTCGATGGTAGGAGCCCCACACTACCAGCACCCAGACGAAGACGGCCGCCGCCGGCACCGATATGTATTTGCTTACCCCGAGCAACTCCAGGGCGGCTGCCACACCGGCGAACTCGGATACTACCGTGGCGCCGTTGGCTACGAGCAGTGTCAGCAGCGAGATGCTCGTCCACCGGAGGCCGAAGTGCTCACGGATCAGGTCCGCAAGGCCTTCTCCAGTCACCGCCCCCAGGCGGGCGGACATCTCCTGCACCACCGAGAGGCTCACAGTCATGAGGAGAAGGGCCCACAGCAGCTTGTAACCGTAGGAAGCGCCGACAGTGGAGTAGGTGGCAACGCCGCCGGCATCATCCCCAGCGATGGCTGCGATCAGCCCCGGGCCCATCATCCCCAGGTAGACCAGGATTCGGCGTGCCCGACCGCGCTTCGGCCGGGGTGATGGCTCACCCTTCACCCGAACAACCGCGGGAGGCGGCGCCGCCAGCGCTCTGGCAGCATCTCCTCCACTATATCGTCGACGGCGACGATCCCCAGCACCTCTTTCTCCTCATTCACCACGGGCATCACGGCGAGGTTGTACTCCGCCATCCTCCTGGCCACCTCGGAAGTAGCCGTATCAGGCTCGACGGAGGGCACATCCGGCGCCATAAGCGCGCGCAGCTCGTCGTCGGGGGGAGCTAGCACCACGTCTAGGAGCGGCACCATGCCCGCCAGCTTCAGACTCTCTGGCCTCTCTACCACCAGCAGATGGGTTATAGTCTCCGGCCGGTCCTCCATCCGGCGCAACAGCTCAATCGCA
>JAJYKO010000797.1 GCA_021788565.1 Chloroflexota bacterium | reverse complement strand
CGAAGACGGCAGCTTGCGTCCTGCTGTTCTCATGCGGGAAACCGGCGTTTCCGGTGGATACCCACGTACATCGAGTATCGAGGCGTCTGGGGTTGATCGGGCCAGCGACCACCGCGGACGAGGCTCACCGGTTACTGGAGGCGATGGTCCCGCCTGACGAGGTCTACACCTTTCATGTGAACCTGATCACCCACGGGCGTCGCGTCTGCAAGGCGCAGCGTCCGCTCTGCGAGCAGTGCGTCCTGGCGCCGAAGTGCGACTTCTTCGCGGCTAATGGAGTGGAGAAATAGGACGCTGGTACTCGCTATCCTCTGAATCCTGGAATCGAGTTTTCAGTCGGTCGCACAGGGGTCCCCCGCTGATGAACATTAACTCGTTGATTGGGTAGTTCCCCCGGATGCGGGCGGCCAGAGACGGCCGCCCCTACAAGGGGTGCAGGGGCCGCCGGCCCCTACGGAAAGCGATGTGAGTGCCAGCCCTCGGCGGCGATTCGCTCAGACGACGCTCTCGCCCGAGGGCTGCTCGCTGGAGGCCGGCGGCTGAGAACCGTCCAGGTGGCTCGTATCGCCCGCGGTCACGAGTTCCGCTTTGCCGTTCCTAAGCTCGATCAGGTTGATGGAGCAGTTCGGCTGCCTGGGAACCTTCCACAGCTTCTCCAGCGGTAGGTCCAGCAGATCGCAGACGACGGCTCTCGCCAGGGTGTTGTGGGTGACGGCGCAGATGCTCTGGCCGGGATGACGCCGCAGCACCTCGTCGAGGAAACTGAGCCCACGCTGCTGTACCTCTACGACGCTCTCGCCACCAGGCATCCGGTGAAGATCTGGCCGATCTGTCCAGTTGGCATGTTCCTCCGGCCAATGGCTCTGGACATCCTGATAGCCCCTGCCGGTCCAGTCGCCGCAGTCGATCTCCCTGAGGTCCGGTCGCGGGGCGACCTTAAGCCCGAGCCTGGAGGCAACGATGTCCGCCGTCTGAAAGGCTCGACCCTGGTCCGATGAGTAGATGGCGACGATCCCTTCGGACACCAGCCTCTCGGCCAGGCGCGCGGCCTGTTCGAGTCCCCTAGAAGTTAGTTTCGAGTCGAGGCGACCCTGGAAGATTCGGGCCGTGTTCCACTCGGTTTCCGCGTGCCGCACCAGGAACAGCCTGGTCGGCTTTGGCTCTGTCAATACAGCACCCTCTCGTCGCCGGTCCTTCGCGTGATCCGTCGCTCGTCGAGGTGCTCCATGAGCGCGAGCGCGTACTTCCGGCTGGTATTGAAACGGTCGCGCACCATAGCCACGGTGATTGAATCGCTCTCTCGGATCATGTTGACCACAGTTTCCACCGTCTGATCGTAGACCTGCTTTCCAAGAACGATCTCCGGCGCTATCTCCACCAGGCGCCCTTGCTCCATGAGCGCGGCGAGCACCTCGGTGTCCAGTCCGAACCTGGAAAGCAGCTCTGGAGCGGGCGGCGGTGAGGCGCCTGCCTCCACCAGGGAAGCCAGCATCTCTTCCACGTGCCGCTGCTGAACCTCGGTGAAGCGGACCTGGTGCCCCCCCCGCGCCATGAGCGGCCCATCCTCCGTAATGGCGCCCTCCGCCATCAACCTGGCCTCAACCCGTCCGAAAGCCCGGGCATCTAGCCCCGTTCTGCTCCGAATCTCCTCTCTGGGCATGCCACGGCGCAGCGGATGCTCCTCGTGGAACGCGCTGAGGATGGTGAGAATGCGATCCTTCAAGGTGGCCCAGGCAGCGGAGGTTATCAGAATGCTCTGATTATTGAGAGCACTGTTGTCGCCACCCTGTCTTGCCCCGTCCAGCAACAGCGCTCCCCTGTCGGCGAGAAGGTTGGCCAGGGCACTGCGCACCTGCTCCAGAGGAAGACCCGTCCGCCGAGTCAGCGATTGCAGGTCAATGGGAGCGGCCGTCGGCATCTGCTGCAGCACAATCTGCTCCGGAGTGCCGCGTTCCAGAGTTGTCAGGCTCTCCGCGACCTGCTCCTGGAATCGCCGGTGCCGCTTGGGATGTGGATCTACGACCACCCCCCCGCCCACGGTGAAGCTGGGCGAAGGGACGCGGACGATGAACTGATCGCCCTTCGCGACCGCGACCGGTTCGGCCAGACGGAGTTGAGCCCAGCCACTTTGGCCTGGCTCCAGCTTCTCCACGTCCAGCAGCGAGAGCTTCGCGACTGCCTCCGCGGCCCCGGAGTGAAAGGTCAGTTCGTCGCCATGCTCCAACGGCTGGGGAGCGGCCTTGATGGCTCGGAGCCTCACGTCCAGGACCCTCGTGGGCTTCAGCCAGCCCGGGGAAGTGACTACGTCTCCCCGACTGACCTCCTCGGTGGATAGGGAAGCCAGATTGATGGCGACCCGGCTGCCGGGTGGCGCCGACTCCACCTTGCGTTTGTGGGTCTGGATCCCCCGAATCCGGCTCTTTCGTCCACTGGGGAGGATTTCAACCTCTTGCCCTGCCCGTAACTCGCCATCCACGAGCGTGCCCGTGATTATGGTGCCGAAACCCGCCACGGTGAACACCCTGTCCACCGGGACGCGAGGCTTCGCGATGTCGCGCTTGTCGGGGATTGCCGCGAGAAGGTTATCGAGGGCAGCCAGCAGTTCGTCGAGTCCCTGACCGGAAACGGAAGAGACGGGGAAAAGGGGAGCGCCTGCCAGAGAGGTAGGAGCAAGCCTCTCCTCCACCTCTGCCTTAACAAGCTCCAGCCATTCCTCATCGACGAGGTCGGACTTGGTGATGGCTACGACACCGCGCGAGATACCCAGCAGGTCCAGTATCGCCAGGTGTTCGTCGGTCTGAGGCATCGGGCCTTCGTCGGCGGCTACCACCAGCATCGCTACGTCGATGCCGCCGACCCCGGCCAGCATGTTCTTGATGAACCGCTCGTGGCCGGGCACGTCCACGATGCTGACCTCTCGTCCGCTTGGCAACTTGAGCCAGGCGAATCCGAGGTCGATGGTCATGCCCCGTTCCTTTTCTTCACGGAGGCGATCCGGGTCGATTCCGGTGAGGGCCTGGACCAGGGTGGACTTGCCGTGGTCCACGTGGCCCGCCGTTCCAATTACGTACAAGGCAACATCCTGAGCGATATCTGTACTGATATCCGCATTATAGCGCCGGACGGCGTCTTCCAGGAAGGACGCTCGGTGCGACGGGTGGGTCTTTTAGTTGTCATCCTGAGCGTCAGCGAAGGATCTCTCCAGCCACGAGGAGATGCTTCGCTGACGCTCAGCATGACACGGAGCTACCTCGGCGATACGCTTCACGGCTTCGGAGAGGGAACACTAAGAGACCCTGGGTGCAACGGGTGGGCGCTGCGTTTTCGGGACTCGGGGCTGGCCGACGGGATCTGCCCACTACGCCTCCTGGCTGGCGCCTCAACGACATCGACGGACTCTCTACGGAGCGAAGCATGTACGGCGGCATGGTTCGGAGCGACAGTGGCACTTGTAGCGTCGGGCCTCGGGTGAGGCGCCCGCCACCGTCGAGGGGGCGACTCTACATTGCTACCACCGTCCCGAACCATGCCCGTACGGTGTCCGCTGGCACAGGAGATGCTTTTCCGCGCTCCGGCGGTGCAATCGTGCAACCGCCGGCTAGCACAGTAAGGAGGCATCCATGCTGGCTTCAATCCTCTGGGTGATCAT
>JAJYKO010000796.1 GCA_021788565.1 Chloroflexota bacterium | reverse complement strand
GCTTGTCCAGCCCCAACTCCTTCCTCATGGCCTGGTAGGCCACCTGGTCCCTGGGAGCCGTCTCCCCAAGATAGGCCAGGGCCGGGTCCCCGGGCATCATGTGGGCGAGGGCGAATGTCACCACCGATACCAACAGGAGAGTCGGCACCATCGACACAAAGCGGCGTACTATGAATGCTGTCATCGTCTTTGGGCCCCATCACTAATCACTGCTATACCCCTGATCCTAGCCAGAGCGGAGGATCCCGCCATCAGCATCCAGGAGCCTGGCCCAGCACCCCGCACCACGAGCCCGGGTTGTCTCAACCCGGGCGGCCCCATTCAGGAGCCGGCATTGAGGACAATGCCGGCTCCTGGAATGCTGGATCTACGCCCGAGATAGCGGCTACTGGCTCAGCCACACCCCCGTGAAGTCGGGTATCCCGAACTCCGCGGCCAGCCCCTGCAGCTTCTTCGTGATCACGTAGTTGAAGGGCACCAGGTATCCCTCACCCAGGTAAGCCTGGTCCTGGAGACGCTTCAGCACCTGCCCGTAGACGGCCGCCCTCTGGGTCGGGTCTATGGTTTCATCGGCCTTGGCCATCAGGCTGTCTATCGTGGGATCCTTGAAGCCGCTCCAATTGTTGGGCCCGCTGGAGGTTATGTTGGAGGTCATTTGCGACGGGTCAGCCTGGCCGGGGGTGTTTCTCCAGAAGCAGGTCTGGAAGTTCATCTGGTGGACGGTGTTGATCCAGGTGAGCCTCTCAAGAGCCTTCAGCGTCGTCTTGATCCCCACCTTCGTCCACATCTGCGCTACGTACTGCCCTATCGTTGCCTCCGGCTCCCTCTGGATCACCAGGAGGTCGGTCTCGATCCCGTTGGGGGATCCTGCCTCGGTCAGTAACTGCTTCACCTTATCGGGATTGTACTGGTACTTCTCCACGCTGCCGTCATATCCAGCCACTGAGGGCGTCCAGAACGGGTAGTACTGGGGCTGGGCGAAGCCGAAGCCCAGGGTCTTGACCATCCCCTCGTGGTCGATCCCGTAGAGGGCTGCCTGGCGAAGTTTCAGGTTGTTAAAGGGGGGCTTGTAGATATTGAACCCCATCTGGAAGAAGGTTGAGCCTGCCCACGGCCACTCGATCAGCTGCAGCTGGTTGCTCGCCTGGACCACCTTCAACTGGTTGGTTGGCATCTGCTCCGCCGCCATCAGCTGTCCAGACTGCAGGTCCGCCATCGCCACCGTCAGGTCGGGCACGTAGCGCGACACGAAGCTGTCTATGTAGGGAAGGGGCTTGCCGTCCGCCCCGTTTCGCCAGTACCCATCGAACTTCTCCAGGGTCACGCGGTCGTCCGTGATCCACTGCTTGAACTTCATGGGCCCAGTCCCGACGGGGGCCTTGCCGAACCCGTCCTCCCCCAGCTTATTGTAGGCCACCTGGCTCATCATCCCCATCACCCCATAGTTGGCTCCCGACAGCCTGAAGGGCAGGGAGGTCGAGGGAGCTTTCAGGGTGATCTTCAGGGTGGCGGCATCCGGGGCGTCTATGCTCTCCACGTCCGTGAGGTAGGTCTTCCCGAAGGACTTGGCGTTGTCCTTCAGGTCTGTCAGGTTCCACTTGGCCACGTCGGCATTGAAGTCGCTGCCGTCGTGGAACTTCACCCCCTTCTGCAGGTGGAAGACGACGGTCTTGGGATCCGTCTGCTCCCACGACTCGGCGAGGGACGGCTTCAGCTCGAACTTGCCGGTCTTGGCATCGGTGAGCTCGTAGCGAAGCAGGTAGTCGAACATCATGTGGTAGCCCGAGTTCTGAGGGACTGAGCTGGTGTGGACGTCGAAGGTCGGGTAGGTCCAGGCCTGAGCCTGGACGACCTGGCCTCCCCGCTTGATGGCGCTGGCGGCGGCAGCGGGGGCGCTGGTCGCGGCTGGGGCACTGGTGGCGGCACCAGCGGCAGCGGGAGCTGCGGTGGCGGCTGCGCCGGAAGCAGTGGCGGCTGGGGCCGCGGCTGGCTGGGACGGGGATGAGCAGGCCTCGAGTATAGGCACCGCGACCACCGCCGAACCGGCTAGGCCGAGGACCCTCAAGAGATCACGACGCGAGATTTGTCGATCGGACAGAGATTTCGACACCTTGTTCCTCCAGATTCCCTTTGTTGCCTAGTGAGCCCGCCATGAAGTTGGCAGGCTGCGAACCCCTGGTAGAGCTGTACGACGAAAACGTAGTCACGAGTAAATCTGCAAGGCTGCAGACGGTATCGGCAACTCTGCCATGGGGCCGTGAATGAGCTGGGACCGGGAATGTGGAGGGCCTAACGCGTCGTCCATTGTCCCGGCGGGCCAGACAGCCGCTCTTATTCTGGCGGCTATTCCGTCAAGCCAGCCGCTGCCGGTCCAGCAATCCAGGAACTGGACCGATCACGGAGACGCCTTTGTCTGAAACCAACGAAGAGCGAGAACCAACCTGGTCTACGCCGCGCATAACAGTAGAGCATAACGGTGCATGCCCGTCAAGAATTATAGGGCTAATGGAACAACCATTCAGCCAACCCTAAGCTCTCCATACCTTTTTCGGGGCATGGCCAACGATGTGAGGGCGTGGATCCTGGAGACAGTTAGGGGCTACTCCGGCACCACTTTAACGCCGGCTACCTCCTCGATCAGTTTCACCATGCTGGTGTAGTCCAGGGCGTTCATGCCTCGCGCTCGCAGGATGCCGAGGACCTGGTGCACCAGGTTAGCCTCCATCACTGGCACCCCGAGCTGTCGTGCCAGCGTGGTGGCGATGTCCAGGTCCTTGTACATAAGATCGGCGGTGAAGCCCGGCTTGAAGTTGTTGGCCAGTATGATGTTGCCGCCCTTCTTCTCGAGGGCGTAGGATCCGCCGGAGCCGGTAGCGCAAACCTCGACGATCTTGGCGGGGTCCAGCCCCGCTTTGACTCCCAGCACCATCGCCTCGCAGACGCCGAGGGTGTTTATAGCGCTCATCATGTTGTTGACGGTCTTCATGGTGTGGCCGGTGCTCACGGGACCGATGTGGAAGATATTCTTCCCCATCACGCGAAGCAGCGGCAGGCACTCCCTGTATAGCTCCTCCTTGCCACCCACCATGATGGCCAGGGTTCCATCAGTCGCTCCAGTGACGCCACCGCTCACGGGTGCGTCGATCATCTCCACGCCCTTTTCTGCCAGGGCCGCGGCGATCTTCTGGGTGCTGGTGGGCACAGAGCTGCTCATGTCGATCAGGATCGAGCCCGTTTCCATCCCTTCGATCAGACCGGCTCTGCCGAGGGCTACCGCTTCCACGATGCCGGAGTTGGGGAGCATGGTGATCACCTTGCGGCAGCCCTGGCCGACGGCCGCGGCGGACGGGGCGGTCTGGGCGCCCTGGGCGAGGAGCGAAGTCATCGCCTCCGGCTTCGCGTCGTAGATCACGAGCTGGTAGCCGGCAGCGAGCAGCCGCCTGCACATAGGATTTCCCATGATACCGGTGCCTATGAAGCCTATGGTCTCGGACATGGCTTACCTCCTCAGTTATGTGGATAGGGGCTGGGAGACGGGGATCAGGGATCGGGAGTACCGGACAGTATAGACAGGATGTTCAGAATGAGAGGGAGCCGCCGGTGAATGCTCACCTCGCCTTATCCTGTTCATTCTGCCCATCCCGTTCCCGT
>JAJYKO010000795.1 GCA_021788565.1 Chloroflexota bacterium | reverse complement strand
CCCGCCCACGCTCACGGCCAGCCCCATGGTGACCCCCGAGGCTGTGCCTATCCGATTCGGCAGGTACTCCTGTCCCATCACGACCATGACGCTCGAAGACGCGTTCAACGTCATCCCCAGCGGCACAAGCATGGCGGTGAGCAGAACAACGTCGTGGATCGAGACGAACGCGCCGAGCACCACGCTTAGCATGACCAGGGACACCAGGACGACCGTCCGTCGCCCGTATCGGTCGGCGGACCACCCGCCTAGCAGCGTGCCCACCGCCCCCGCGGTGAAGAGGATAGTCAGCGCCATGCCGCCTACCGCTTCGGGCTGATGCAAGACGTTCAGCCAGTACAGCGGCACGAAGGTGTTGAGCCCGTAGAATACTATCGACCGGCTGATGACTGAGCCGGTAAGGCGGGCGAACGGTCCCCAGTTATCGGGGCGCGTCGCTCGCACCACCGTGGTCTTCCCTTTGCCGCTCTGAGGGGCGCGAGATATATACCTGGGGATCTGGCTGGTCAGAATCAGCGCCATTGCCAGTGGCGGCACGATCAGGAACAGTCCACCGTGAAGTCCGAAGGCCAGCAGCAGCGGGGTCGTCAGCGCCGGGCCGACGGCGAAACCGAGGTTACCGCCGAGAGCGAATATGCTCATGCCGGTCGCCCGTCGCACGCCGGAAGCATAGTTCGCAAAGCGCGATCCCTCGGGATGGAACGCGGCTACGCCGATTCCACTGAGGCCGATCGCCAGTGCAATCAACGTGTACGAAGGCATGATGGAGGACAGCGCCACGCCGACCCCGGCGATGAAGACCCCGGCCGGCGCGAGCCAGGGCGCGGAGTGGCGGTCGGAGAACTGCCCGAGGAACGGCTGAAGAACCGAAGAGCTGACCGTCAATGCCAGCACCAGGCCGGCAGCCGCCGAATATGAAAGGTTGTGTGCCATGATGAAGAAAGGGAGCATGGCCGGGACCGCGCCCTGATTGACGTCGTCGAACATGTGAGACATGGACAGCACGATGAGCCCTCGTCGATCCATCTCCGTTGCCGCCGGATGTCCCGATGGGCTGGTGGTCGCATCCCGGCCGAGTGTCATTCCCGTAACTCCTGGAGAATCCAGATGGATAAATGATTGCGGCGAAGTGTACCACTTTCCTCCTGCGCGGACACCGGCGCCCGGACCTTGGGACCTTGACATCCCCTCTACCACTTCCTATTCTCCGAGTAGCGGTTGTCATGTTTCTGTGCGCTTCGCGGATGGCTGCGAGCGAGTTAGGAGGATACCATGTCATCTGTCACAACCGGTCCACGCCCAGTTCGTGCTCCGCGCGGCAGGGAGCTCTCGTGCAAAGGATGGGAGCAGGAAGCCGCTCTGCGGATGTTGATGAATAACCTGGATCCAGAGGTAGGCGAGAAGCCCGATGAACTGGTGGTTTACGGCGGCCGCGGCAAGGCCGCCAGGTCCTGGGAAGCCTTCGACGCCATCGTCCGCGAGCTGAGACGCCTTGGGAACGACGAGACCCTCCTGGTCCAGAGCGGTAAGCCGGTAGCCGTCTTTCGCACCCACGAGGACGCTCCCCGCGTGCTGATCGCTAACTCCAACCTCGTTCCCCATTGGGGTACCTGGGACGAGTTCGATCGGCTGGAGAAGCTCGGGCTGATCATGTACGGCCAGATGACCGCGGGTAGCTGGATATACATCGGAAGCCAGGGTATCGTTCAGGGGACCTACGAGACCCTCGCGGCGGCGGCTGAGCAGCACTTCGGGGGCACCCTCAAGGGTCGGCTCGTTCTCACGGCGGGACTCGGTGGTATGGGGGGCGCTCAACCCCTGGCCATCACGATGAATGATGGCGTGGCCCTGATCGCCGAAGTGGACGAGCAGCGGATCGCCAAACGAATCGAGACCGGCTACCTGGACAGGTGGACCGCTAGCCTGGACGATGCCCTCGCCCAGGCCCGGGAAGCTCAGGATGCTGGCAAGCCCCTTTCCATCGCCGTCCTGATGAACGCCGCCGATCTCACGGCGGAGCTGCTGCGGCGAAACATCGTCCCAGACGTCGTCACCGACCAGACCCCGGCCCACGACCCGTTGATGTACGTGCCGCAGGGGATGAGCGTTGCCCAGGCGAACGACCTTCGCGAGGCTGATCGCGAGAGGTACCTCGAGCTTGGCTACCGCTCCATGGGAGAGCATGTGAAGGCGATGGTGGAGTTCGTTCGGCGCGGCTCGGTGGTGTTCGACTACGGCAACAACCTTCGGCAGCGCGGTAAGGAGGCCGGAGTCGAGGACGCCTTCAGCTACCCCGGCTTCGTCCCCGCCTTCATCCGGCCGCTCTTCAGCTGGGGCAAGGGACCCTTCCGCTGGGCCGCCCTCTCAGGTGAGCCGGAGGACATCTACCGGACGGACGAGGCGATCCTGCGGCTTTTCCCGGAGAACAAGACCCTGGCGCGCTGGATGAAGCTGGCGCGCGAGAGGATCCACTTCCAGGGCCTTCCAGCCAGGATCTGCTGGCTTGGCTACGGCGAGCGAGACAGGGCAGGCCTGGAGTTCAACCGAATGGTCCGGGAGGGAGAGCTGAAGGGACCCATCGTGATCGGGCGCGATCACCTGGACGCTGGCTCGGTGGCCTCTCCCTACCGAGAGACGGAATCTATGCGAGATACCTCGGACGCCGTTGCCGACTGGCCCATTTTGAACGCGCTGGTGAACACTGCCGCGGGAGGGAGCTGGGTGAGCGTGCACCACGGCGGCGGAGTGGGCATCGGCTTCAGCATCCACGCGGGCCTCGTTGTTGTGGCTGATGGAAGCGATCGGGCCGAGCGGAAGCTCTCTCGCGTGCTGAAGACGGACCCTGGGCTGGGGATAGTCAGGCACGCGGACGCCGGATATCCAGAGGCGGTCGAGGCTGCTCATCAGCTGGGGGTGCGGCTTCCGGGGCTAGAGTAAGTTGGAACCAGCGACGCTCCTTGTAGAGCACGCCGCCGAGCTGGTCACAGTCGCGGGACCGGTTGGTCCGCGTAGAGGGCCGGCTCAGGCGGAACTCGGCATCGTCCGCGACGGCGCCGTTGCTGCCGGGCGCGATGGAACGATCCTGGCTGTCGGGACCACCGTTGACGTCCGATCCGCGGTGGAGCTCTCCCCCGGCGCCCGGGTCATCGATGCGTCCGGCTGCGCGGTGCTGCCTGGCTTCGTCGACGCCCATACCCACGCCGTCTTCGCGGGAGATCGCATCCAGGAGTTCGTGAGCCGCCTGGAGGGCGCGGACTACCTCCAGATCCTGGCGGCCGGCGGAGGCATCCTCAGCACCGTCCGCGCGACGCGCGCTGCTTCTGAGATTGAACTGGAGGCGCGAGCCCGCGGGTATCTCCTCGAGATGCTCCGCCAGGGCACTACGACGGTGGAGATCAAGAGTGGCTACGGCCTCACCATCGAAGACGAGCTGAAAATGCTTCGCGTGGCCCGTGCCCTGGGGAAGTCGACGCCGCTCACAGTCGTCGCAACCTTCCTGGGCGCCCACGCCACGCCGCCCGAGTTCCACGACCGGCCCGATGCATACCTCGATCTGGTGGCGGAGGGGATGATCCCGCTCGTCGCCGAAGAGGGCCTGGCTCGCTTCTGCGACGTCTTTTGCGAGAGTGGTGTCTTCACCGTGGAGCAGAGCCG
>JAJYKO010000794.1 GCA_021788565.1 Chloroflexota bacterium | reverse complement strand
CGAACTCAGCAACCGCGTCAACCGCACAGATCCCTCCCCCCACCTCGCGGCCAGTCTCGCCGCGGGCGCCCAGGATCTGTTCGCGGACTGCCACATAGCGACGAAACCGCGGTGCTCCGATAAGCGGAGACATCCCAACGCAGAACGCGGCGGACGGCCGGGCTCAACCGGGAATGAAGCGCGCCATATAGTCGCGCAAGGCGGGATCGCATACATATACATAGGTGCCAAGCATCCCTCGGGTCAGCAGCACCGAATAGATGTTCTCTACAAAGTTCAGGATCGCACGATCCGAGTATTTCAGGGCCCGCCGCGCATTGTTCTCTTTGCCTTTCGCGTCAAAGTAATTGGCGCGGTCCAGATACAGCCGTTGACTATCGGGGTCGAAACGAAGGTCACGGCCCATAATTACGCCCGCGTAGTTGAGGTCGTACCCCTGGACGGTATGTATCGAACCAACTTCATTCTTCGCGTTCGGCGAGTTGATCCAGTCCTTATCAGTGCTGTTCCACCGCAGCTTGCACCCGTCTACCTCGATATCGACTGCCTGTGGGTCTTTCTTGCTGACCCATCGCCACGCGTATCCTGCAACCAGGCGCGCTAGGCCTACAGTCTCTTCCTTCTTCCTGATCGCGGATCGCATCGATTCAAGATCACGAAAAAGACGAAACTCGTAATTCGCGAACTCTTGCGGCTCCGGCGGCTCGTCGCTCAAAACACGGCGAACATACTCGACATAGTCCCGGCCTCCAGCAACGCGCATCTGGGACCACAGGCGCACATACCGCTCATCCTGCCTTGCACGACGTATCAATTCCTCCTGAATCTCCGCAGGTAGGTCGGCTGGCCTGACGCTCTGGTAAGGATCGACGAGAAGGACCTGGTGGTCGCTTCGCGCCAGGATCCAGTCCAGCTGCGTCAGCTCATCGTCGTCGGCGCCGAACAGCCGCTCATTGATCTCGCTGAACTTTCGGTTGTTGGCCGCTGACGACTGGTTAGCGCGCTGGTTCAGCCTATGGGTCTCGTCCACGAGCAGGAGCCCGAACCGCGAATCACTCTCGCCCACCTCGAAGGGCGATAACACCATCTTTTCGGACAACCCCTGAGTCTTGCGGAACACCGCCTTTATTGACTTCCTCAAAGATTGCTGCGGCACGACCAGCGCGACACGAAGGTCCTCCAGGATCGCGCGGTTGCTTTCAGTGAACAGCTCCGCCAGGGCCGAGTCCACCTCCGGCTCCTCTCCAGGAACCATGGTGGCGATATCGCGGATCAGCTTCATGAGGTAAATAGCGACGATAGTCTTGCCTGTGCCTGGATCTCCCTGAACCACAAGGGGACTCGCCATCTGACTTCGAATATCTCCGAACAGGCGCTTCGCTATAATGTCAACCGCCACAGTCTGTTCGTAATTAAGAGCCTTGAATGGTGAGAGCTTGAAGAGATCAGCATTCGTGATTTCATGGAGCGTCCGGCCAAACATGTCCCGGTTGCGAAGCTCCTCAAATACTCGCTCAAACGTCTGGCGATATTCCGATCTTAGAAAGTAATCCGCGTCGATAATTCCGTCATTGCGGTTCAACACCCTATATTTGCCGTCACCGGCAAACAGTTTGATCAGATACGACTCGAGATCAAGACAGGCAGACTTATTGAAGGTTTCGTCAAAAACAACCTTGACCGCTGTCAGTTTTCGCTTTTGTTCTGACTCGAGGTGTTGACGCATCCGCGCAGCCGCGTTGAGAGACTCGCCAATGTAAATTTCATTACCGTCATCCAAGGTATAGACGATTGGCCAATTCGTATGGACCTTGTCCGCCGCGGACCAGGACTGGATCGCCTGGGCCGATAGCTCAAGCTCCTCAATCCTAAAGTCGGTCATACTTCGTGCTTCGTCCTTGAGCCTTTTCTACCGGATACTTCCGGCGGGTTGACTCCAGCTTGTCCAGGATGATGCGGTGCGGATCCACGCCAAGCCGGTCGGCAAGCAGGAGACAGTAAGTCATAACGTCTGCCAACTCGCTCTTGATCTCCGCCAGCTCGGCGCTGCTTTGCCACTGGAAACACTCAAGCAGCTCCGCGGCCTCGATCACGATGCTCTTGGCAAGGTTCTCGGGCGTGTGGTACTGTTCCCAGTCACGCTCCGCCACGAATGCCCTGAGCAATTCGAGAATGGAATCGTCATCCATGCAGTTATGGTAGCCGCGGGATGCTTGCCCCTCTGTGTCAACCTTTACTGAGGCAGATCGAGCTATCGAATCATTGAACTGAGAGGGCGGGGAGAGACCCGCGAAATGACATCCACGATCAACCACTCCTACGACGCGCGCCACCATACTGGTGGCATGGAACACAACGCCGATCCGGACCCCGAGGTCCCCGAACGCGCAAAGGGGCCGCGCCGGTTTCCCGCCTCCTACAAGGCCAAGATCTTGGCCGAGTACGAGTCACTCCCCAGGGCCGCAAAAGGCGCTCTGCTGCGCCGGGAGGGGCTCTACTCCTCGCTCATCACCGAGTGGCGCCGCCAGCGTGACCGGGGAGCGGAACAAGCCCTGGCCAGACCGGCTGGGCGCCAGAGCGCTGATCCACGTGATCTGAAGATCGCCAAGCTCGAGAAAGAGAAGAAAAAGCTCGCCTCGGATCTCGAGAAGGCCAGGAAGGTCATCGAAGTCCAGGGAAAACTCTCGGCGCTGTTGGGAGAGCTCGCCAACGACAGCGCACCGGAGCCGAGCGGCGAGACCAGATGATCGAGGAGGCGATCGCCGAGTTGGCTCCGGTAGTCGGCGTGAAAGCGGCCTGCTCCGCGGTCGGGGAGTCCCGGGCCCGCCACTACCGCCGGCACCCCAGGAACCCGGCACCGCCCAAGCCCGATCGGGTGCCGGCTCCCCAGCCCCGGGCGCTCAGCGATACTGAACGTGCCGAGATCCGCGCCACCCTCAACAGCGAGGAGCACCAGGACGAGGCCCCGGCCACCGTCTATGCCAAGCTCCTGGATAATGGCCTCTACCTGGGATCGGTCTCCACCATGTACCGGATCCTGCGTGCCCATGGGGAGGTAGGCGACCGCAGGCGCCATGGGACCCATCCGCCCCGGGTGAAGCCCGAGCTGGTGGCCACCCGGCCCAACCAGGTCTACACCTGGGATATAACCAAGCTGCACGGCCCGGCAAAATGGACGTATTACTACCTCTACACGGTGATCGACATCTACAGCCGCTACGTGCCGGGATGGATGCTGGCCAGAGCCGAGAGGGCCAGCCTGGCCGAGGCGCTCCTGGAGGAGACGATCCTAAAGCAGGGGATCGAAAGGGACCAGCTCACCATCCATGCCGACCGCGGTTCACCCATGATCGCCAAGCCCGTCGCCCATCTCCTGGCCGACCTGGGAGTAACCAAGAGCCACAGCCGCCCGCGCACGAGCAACGACAACCCCTACATCGAGAGTCACTTCCGGACCCTGAAGTACCGGCCGGACTTCCCCAAGACCTTCGGGTCCTTCGAGGATGCCCATGCCCACTGCGGCCGTTTTTTCAGCTGGTACAACGAGGAGCATCGTCACTCCGGTATCGGCCTGCATACCCCGGCGGACGTCCACTACGGACGGGCGACCGCGATACGCGACAAGCGGGCCGCGGTTTTGATGGCCGCCTACGCC
>JAJYKO010000793.1 GCA_021788565.1 Chloroflexota bacterium | reverse complement strand
CACTTCTTTTCGCAGATCCCGCAACCGATGCAGCGCGAGCGCACGATCCGAGGCCGCTTGACGGTCACCTGCTCTCCGTCGCCGCGCGTGACCTCGGCGTCATCCAGGACGATAGCCTTCGGGGAGACGGGGCACATCTCCTGGCAGACGATGCAGTTGCGCCCATCGGCCCACGGAAGGCACCGCTTCTGATCGATGTAAGCGGTGCCTATGATGGTTTGCCGCTTGACCTCCAGCGTTAGCGGTTTGATGGCAGAGGTGGGACACACCTGACCGCAGGTTGTGCAGTCGAATAGGCAGGGACCGATGCGAGAGACGAGCACCGGGGTCCACAGTCCCCCCAGGCCGGCCTCGGACAGGCTTGGCTGCAACCCCGAAGACGGACATGCCTTCATGCACTGGCCGCAACGGATGCACCGCTCCCGGAAGTCGGCTTCTTCCCTGGCACCGGGAGGGCGCACCAGGAAAGGATTGACGTCCCGGCTGGAGGAATCCGCCCGAAGGCCGGCCACTCCCAGCGCCGCTATCCCGCCCACAGCCAGGAAGGCGCGCCGGGATGGATCGTAGCGGCTGGTGGCCACAGTCTTCGCACCATAGGAGACAGCCGCATCCGGGCAGAGGGCGCGACACTCGCCACACAGAACGCACTCTCCCACGTCGGCGGCGAAACTCTTCGGCTCCACCGCTCCCATCCTGCAGGACGCCTGGCATTTGCCACACGCGGCACAGTCGGCGGAAACTCGGCGGCTCAGCAGGGAGGTGCGGGAGAGCAGAGAGAGCATTGCCCCGAGAGGACAGAGGTATCGGCACCAGAACCGGTGAGCAACCAGGTTGAGTCCAACCGCAGCCACGAAGATGGCCAGGAAGAGCCAGGTTGCCTGGAAAACGGGCTGATCGACGGGCAGCAGGTTGCCCCGCAGGTGGGTGTCTATCCACACCATCTGGTCGGGCAAGATGCCGTGATTGTACAGGGTCGAGATGGAAGCAGTGACGATCACGTTGAACGCCGGATAGATGATGAGCGCGAAGCTGCGGGTAAGCAGCGTGATCGGATCCAGCGACATCAGAACGGTGGAGCCGCTCAGGGCTACCACGAACATGGCCGCCAGCAGCAGGTACTTTAACCCTCGATCGTAGCGGTCCTGCTTGAGCCGGGGCGAGTTCTTATGGCGAAGTCGCATCAGGTCCAGCACGGTGCCCATAGGGCAGAGCCACCCGCAGAAGAAACGACCTATCAGGGCAGTGGCCGCGAAGAGCGGAGCGGCCCAGAGCAGGTAGGGAGCCACCTCTCGTGCGGCCAGGGACGTCGAGATCTGGGCAAGGGGATCGATGCGCAGGAAGAGATCCACCGGCAGCGGCGACTGCAGCGGGTATCGGGCGCTGACCGCCAGAAAGAGGAAGAGGAGGAGCGCTGCGCCCTGCACCGCGCGGCGACCCCACACCAGGCGGCTGAACCTGGAGGTCGGCGGCCACGGTTCTGGGACCGAGACCACGAGCCGGGGGATAGGTGCCGAGGGGCGTTCTGAGTTCTGGGTGGACTGAGTGCTGAGTCCTGAGTCCTGAACGGAGTTCTGAGTTCTGGGTTCTGGGTTCTGGATGTTTCCCTCACCCCGACCCTCTGGAAGGGGGCGTCCGAAGGGCGGGTGAGGGGCGTCCAGCGGGCCGGCAGAGCCGCCGGCCCCTACAGATCCCGTCGCCCCGGATTCCCCGCGTGTCCCTGCCTCCGCGTCTCCGCGCCTTCCACTCTCCCGCTCTCCCGCTCCCCCAGTCTCCCAGTCCCCCTGTTGCGCCGTCACGCCGTCACCTCCTTAATGGTGACCTGGGAGAGGTCCAGGACGCCGATGCCCATGGCGGCGGCATTGCGAAGATAGCCCAAATCGGTGCCTTTCTTGCCGAAGAGCGTGGCGCCGTAGGAGTCCGCGGCGACTATGTCGGGGCTGGCGATGACGGTGTTCATCTGCTTTACGTCGGAGAGCCGGCCGCCGGTAGGGCCGTTGTGCACCAGGATGCGGACTGCATCCACGACTGTCAGGGCGGGGCGAATGACCGTGCTTAGATCGGCAATCCGCTGGTCGATATTGGTGTGCAGAGAGCTGCGGTTCTCGATCACCCCCATAAGGTTCTTCATTCCCATCGTGAGACCGGCCAGGTCGTGGGTTTTCGCAATGGGTACGTTGATGAGCACCGTGCTCTCGTCCACCACGTCGCGATAGATCTTCCATTTCTTAATGTCACGACCCTTGGGGATGGCTACGTCCTGATACTTCAGGCTGGACATCAACTCCATCTGGCCGCCGGCCGCTCTGACCGTGTCCGCGATCCCGCTGTTAGCATAAGCGCGCTCCGCAGTGCCACCGAACGGCGCGTCCATCACCCGAACGCTCCTGGCGCCGGCTTCGAGACAAAGCTTCACAAGGGTGCCAACTACTTTGGGGTTGGTGGTGGCTGCATACTCGTAGCTGTGGTAGTCGACGCAGATATTAGGCTTGACGATCACCTCGCTGCCGGCTTTGACGAAGCGGCCCATGCCACCCAAGGCCCCGATGGCGGCTCGTGTGATCGCCTCCGGACCGTCGCCTCTGGCCACGGCGAGTTCCGCCGCGCTGACCGCGCTTGGTGCGCCGGTCGCGCTGGACACCTTCCCTGACGTCGCGGCGGCCGTTGGAGCAGGCGACGCCGCGGGATTGGGCAGCCCCGTTGGCTGAGTAGTGGGGGGTGTAGGGCCGCCGGTCGTGGGCAAGGGCGCTGGGTTCGGTCTTGAGGGGCTGCACGCCACGTTTGGTATGAGACCGTACCCTATCCCGAGGAGGAGTAGGCTACGGAGGAACTTGCGTCGATCGAAACGAGAGCTCATTTGCAGGTCAGACCTTTCTGAGCAGTTCCCACGCTCGGCATTGAGCGGTGTTCCACGGGGCTTCTCAACGGAGAGACCGGCGCACGCGACGAGTCCTCAGTTATGCCGAGAGAGTACTATCGGGCGGATAGCATGTCAATAACGGTGAAAATTGAGGTTTGAAGGGGGATGACGCGGCTGGACATGGAGGCCCGACCGCGCCACCACATTACTGAATCTTGGACAGGAAGAGGCTGACAGAGATGCCGGCCCTTTCCGCCAGGGCTCCGTGCGAAAGACCGCTGGAGATCTCAGGGTGCGTAGATGACGCTGCGGATCACCGACTTCTCGTTGTCCTGGCGGTCGCTGGCTACCACTTCCACATCGTTCGGCCCCTGGTTCAGCTTGACCTGAGTCGAGAAGGTCCCGTCTGATCCCACTGGAACCAGATTCCCGTCGACGCTGACCACTGCCCCGGCAATCGTCTTTCCGGTCACAGGGAGGTCGGCGGTGTTCAAGGTTCCGCTCTCTGCCGGCGAAGTGACGTTGAGGAAAAGGCCAGTAGGTGCTGAGTTAGTTTTCGATGATGCTGCCGGGACAGCAGTCGAAGTCGGCTGCAGCGTAGGAGTTGGCTGTAAGGCCGAGCCTTGGCCTCCGGTGGTTTGCTGTGAAGCGGCACCCTGTGAGGTCGTACCCTGTTGAGATGTTGCGGCTTGTGAGGCCGGCGCGGACGACGGCGGCGCAGCCTGCGAGCCGCATCCAGTTAGGAGCAATATGAAGGCTGCGGAGCAGAGCGCTAGCAGTTGAAGCCGATAGGTGAAGT
>JAJYKO010000792.1 GCA_021788565.1 Chloroflexota bacterium | reverse complement strand
CAACTCTTGCGAGAAGCGGGGAAAGGCTAGCCGCGGTATGAACTGTCCCTCAGCTGCCAGATAATCGCGACCACGGGGATCGAGGCGATCACTTCTTATCCCAGTCGATCTCCTGGAACCCACGCATTGGGCAAAACTTCGGGCCACACATTGAGCACGCTCTGCCGTCTTCGGCGCACTCGTCAGAGCCGGCCTCCCGGTACATGGACCTGGCAGTCTCCGGGTCGAGCGCTAGCGAGAACTGTTTCCCCCACTTGAACCCCGCGCGGGCTCGGGCCATCTCATCATCCCGCATGCGAGCCCCTGCTCTTCCACGCGCCACGTCGGCGGCGTGGGCCGCGAGCTTGTGGGCCACGATGCCGGCTCGCACGTCGTCGATGTCAGGTAATCCCAGATGTTCCTTCGGAGTCACATAGCACAGCATGTCGGCACCATACCAGGCGATCATCGCCCCGCCGATGGCTGACGTTATGTGGTCGTAGCCCGGCGCGATGTCGGTGACCAGGGGACCAAGGGTGTAGAACGGGGCTCCGTGGCAGACAGTTTTCTGTCGCCGCACGTTCATCTCGATCTGGTCCATGGGCACGTGGCCGGGCCCCTCGATCATTATCTGCACATCCTTCTCCCACGCCCTCAGTGTCAGCTCTCCCAAAGTGTCTAGTTCGGCGAACTGGGCGGCATCAGACGCGTCCGCCAGACAGCCTGGGCGGAGTCCGTCGCCCAGACTCAGCGTGACGTCGTAGCGCCGCGCTATCTCCAGGATGTCGTCGAAGCGCTCGTAAAGTGGATTCTCCCTGCCGTGGTAAGCCATCCAGCGGGCCAGGAGTCCACCACCACGGCTGACGATCCCCGTGATCCGGCTTCTCGCTAGAGGCAGATGGTCGCGAAGTAGTCCGCAGTGAACGGTCATGTAGTCCACGCCTTGCTTGGCCTGCCGCTCTATGACGGAAAGCAGCAGATCGGGAGTGAGATCCTCGGCGCGATCGACCATGGCGGTCGCCTGGTAGATGGGGACTGTGCCGATCGGAACTGGGCTCGCCGCTATGATGGCGGAGCGGATGGCATCGAGGTCGCCACCTGTCGACAGGTCCATGACCGTGTCTGCGCCGTACTTCAGCGAAACCCGCAGCTTGTCAAGTTCTGCTTCGATGTCTGATTTAACGGTGGAGTTTCCGATATTGGCATTTATCTTGACTGTGGCAACAGCGCCGATGCCCATCGGTTGTAGCGACGCATGTTTGATGTTGGCTGGTATGATCAGATGTCCAGCGGCCACCTCGGACCGGACCATCTCCGGTTCGATCTGCTCCATTTCGGCAACATGAAGCATTGCCGGCGTTATCTCGCGGCGACGAGCGAAGTGCATTTGGGTGACGGTAGCTTGAGCGATGCTTTCCAGAGTCATGAATCCTCCTATTGTGGCGCCTGATCGCCATAAAGTTTGCGTGAACGCCGTGGGGTCAGCTCTGGGGAAGGAGAAGCATGACGAGGACGCCAGCAACAACACAGCCACCAATTCAGTTGGTGGCCGCACTGGTCTCGAGGTAAGCCGCTTTCCCTACGCCAGTTCTACCTGGTTCAGGTTCAAAGAGTTGGTGGTCTCGATACCGCCTCTCAGCTACTCGCTCCCCCAGCGGCCGCTAGGTATTCACTTTTTGGTCAGCTATTTTGCCGCCGCATCATACGTCGTAAGGCGATGCTGATGCAACCACCATTTGGGCAAGAACGCTGCTTCAGAGTATTATTCCAGGCGGAAGGCTGCCGGAATCGGGCGTGGGATGGGAGCGCAGCGGTGAAGCCAATCACAACAAAGACGACCTTGCTCTACGCCGCTGGCAACATGGGTGCCAACATGGCCTACGCGTTTGCCAACTTCGCCTTCCCTCTCTTCTTGACGGCGTATCCAATCTCCAATTTGTTCGTCGGCCTGCTTGCGCAAGAGAGGTCGCTCGTGGGTAGCCTGGTCCAACCGCTTGTCGGAGCGCTCTCGGATCGCCTGCCTCCGAACCGACTTGGGAGGCGGAGACCGTTCTTCATCGTGGGAGTGCCCCTGACGGCCGGCTCGCTTCTCTTCCTGTCGGCGCATCCAACACTTTGGGGCGTAGTGGTAGCGATAACTGCCTTCTCAGTGTTTCTATCCGTTGCTTACGATCCATACCTGGCGCTGATGCCCGACATTACTCCATTGAAGCAGCGGGGTCGCGTCGGTGGAATCATGGCGGTCTTCAACACGCTCGGCGCCCTCACCCTGATCTTGATATCGTTCTTGTTCTGGCGTCAGAGTCAGCAATTGGTGTTCTGGCTCGTTGCACTGGGCTTGATAATCTCGTTTGCGGTTACTTTCTTCGGTGTCAACGAGCGCGGATTGCCCCCACCAAGCCACGAAGCTAGTCCAAAGCGCAGTGTGGGTGGATACATGCGCGACATTCTAGCGAGAAGAGAGCTTCTGAAATACCTGGCTTGCACCTTCTTCTTCTGGCTGGGGAACGGTGGAGTGACACCGTTTGTGACTCGTTTCGGGGTCGAGGTTCTGGGCCTGGCGCCCAACGCATCGTTTCTGCTCCTACTGCCGGCGCTCCTGGGAGCAGCCGTATTCGCCTTGCCCGCGGGCCTCCTAGCCGAGCGGTATGGCAAGAAGCGGGTTCTGGGGGCTGGCCTGTTCCTGTTCGGTGCAGGCGCGCTGGTCGGAGCTCAGTACGTGCGTGGTATAACGGATGGACTGTTATTGATGGTGATCATCGGCGTGGCGAACGCCATCACCAATGCCCTGATTTTCCCGCTTTTGACCGACGTGATGCCCGCGGCCCGCGCTGGCGAAATGACTGGGATCGGCTCCCTCGTGGCCTCAATTGCGCAGCCAATCGGGGCGGTGGCGGCCGGTGCAACCGCTGACTTGACTGGCAGCATTCGCAACGCGTTCACGGCCGGCGGGGTCGCGATGCTCGTTGCCTTTCTTCTACTCCTCACCATGCGGGAACCGGAGAAGAGCGATGAGCAATGAGCGCGGGCATTCATTGCTCATCACTCGTCGCTACTTCTTCGGTTCGAAGTCGAGGGCCGCTGAGTTGATGCAATAGCGGAGGCCCGTTGGCTTCGGACCGTCGTCGAAGATATGGCCCAGATGGGCCTCACAGCGGCTGCAGATCACCTCGGTGCGATGCATGAATAGGCTCCGATCTTCCTCCTCGGTCACGCCCTCCCTGGAGATCGGCCGCGTAAAGCTTGGCCAGCCGCTTCCTGAATCAAACTTGTCTTCGGAACTGAACAGCTCCTGACCGCAGCAAACACACCGGTAGGTGCCGCTCTCATGAAGATCCCAGTAAGCTCCCGTGAAAGCCCTCTCGGTGCCCTTATGCCTCGTGACATGGTATTGCTCGGGCGTGAGGTTCTCTCTCCACTCCAAATCGCTCTTCTTCACCTTGCTTGCCATGTGAGTGATCCTTGTAACTACTGAGTTGCCGGCGCACAACGCACAAATGAATGATAACGCCTTCGCGGCGATAACCCAAACCTGAGACAAGCCAGATCTGCGCGCGCCCGGTCCACATGGCACCACATCAACCCGCTGTCGCACGCCGTCCGCGACTTGCACGTCCTTCCAGTTAAGCCCCAGTCAGCTTCTCTCGCTCATGGGCCTTGACGCGATTCCACAGGGCGTCCT
>JAJYKO010000791.1 GCA_021788565.1 Chloroflexota bacterium | reverse complement strand
ATCTGGCCGCGGGGCTGAGGGAGTCCTTCCTAGCGGGCTCTGCCGTCGTGGCCATAACCGGCGCCGGTCAGGCTCACTTCCGCTACAAGCACCTCTACCAGGTTACCGAAGACTTCCCCATGTTCGAGCCCCTCACCAAGTTCAACGCCAGGGTGGAGATGCCGAGCCGCCTGCCCGACCTGCTGCGACAGGCGTTTCGCGTGGCCACCACCGGTGCGCCTGGGCCCGTGCACCTTGAGATGCCCGGGCGGCTGGGCGAGGTAGGCCAGGGCACGGTCGACACCGATGTGGTTGTCGAGCAGCCGTTCACCCACGTTCCGGCCTATCGGCCTGCGGCCGATCCCGCCCAGGTTGAGGCGGCCCTGGCCGCCCTAGCTGCCGCTGACCGGCCGGTGCTGGTGGTGGGCGGGGGCGTCACCGTCTCCAACGCCTCCGAGGAGTTCGTGAAGCTGGCTGAGCTGCTACAGATACCAGTGGCCGTCTCTCTGAACGGTAAGGAGAACATCCCCGACGACCATCCCCTGAACATCGGCTTGATTGGCACCTACGGCCGGTGGACCGCCAACACGCTGGTGGCCGACGCGGACCTGGTGTTCTTCGTCGGCAGCGAGGCTGGCGGCCACGTGACGGACCTCTTCAAGATCCCCCGGCCCGGCACCAAGGTGCTACAGCTCGACATAGATCCGCAGGAGGCCGGCCGCAACTATCACCTCGAGGCCGCGGTCGTAGGCGACGCCAAAGTGGCGCTGAAGCAGATGATCGAGATGGCCAGACCGACGGCGCCGAGGGCCGCCTGGCTGGAGCGGGCACGGGAGTCGGTAAGGCAGTGGAGGAGTTCCGTCGAAGAGACCTACAACTCGGATGCCTCGCCGGTGCACCCCGCGCGTGCCATGAAAGAGCTCAGCGAGGTGTTGCCGGACAACGCCGTGCTGGTTGCGGATACCGGCCACTCGGCCATCTGGACCGGCACCATGTTCGGGCTGAAGAAGGGCCAGAGGTACATCCGGTGCGCCGGTACCCTCGGCTGGGCCTTCCCGGCGACGCTGGGGATCAAGTGCGCCTTGCCCGACAGGCCGGTGGTGGCCTTCGTCGGCGATGGCGGTTTCTACTACCATATGGCTGAGATGGAGACCATGGCCCGCATCGGCATCAACGCCATCGTCATCGTGAACAACAACGGACGCCTGCGCCAGGAGCGCGCCGGTTTGACAGCCGCTTATGGTGGCACCCGCGGACCGCGGGCCCACGAGATGTGGGAGTTCAAGCAGCCGGACTTCGCGGGGATCGCCGAGCGCATGGGCTGTGTAGGCATTCGGGTGGAGAAGGCGCGCGATCTGCGGCCCGCCCTGGAGAAAGCCCTGGGCGCCAACGCGCCGGTAATCATCGACGTGATCGGCGACCCGGAGCCGGCGCCCCAGGGACCCTGGGACCGCTCCACGGAATAACAGCGCTGATACCCATCTTGCCAGAGTGCTCACGGACTGCGGTAATGGACCGCCGAAACGTTAAGTCCCTCGCCGAACAGTAGGAATGGGAACGGACCATTTCGGCGGTCTATTACACTGGTAGGATAGCTGGGATAAGAGCTATCCTTGTGCTGCCCCGCAGCCGTTCGCTGGGGACGTCAGATTAACGAGGGCGGCGATAATCACCAGCATTTTGGAGGGGATAACCGATGGAGCTTCACGGTAAGGCGGCTATCGTCACGGGGGGAACCGGCGGCCTTGGGCGCCGCATCTGCCTGGCGCTGGCGTCGGCTGGCGCCAACGTCGTCGTGGTCTACCTCAAGTCTCGGGCAGATGCCGAGGCCTACGCTGCCGAGCTGAGCGCGCTGGGACCTCGCTCGGTAGCCGTCCAGGCGGATATCACGACCGCCGACGGCATTGAAGCGATGATCCATCGTACGGTGGAGGAGTTCGGCCACGTCGATGCGCTGGTCAACGACGCCGCCTACAATCGCTTCATACCCTACCACGACCTGAGCACCCTGGATGCCGATGTCTGGAATTACATTCTCAACTACAACCTGACCTCGCCATTCCTTGCGATGCGGTCCGTGGCAGAGGTGATGAAGCGCGGCGGCCAGGGAAGGATCGTGAACATCACCTCTATCGCGGGGTTGTACCCCTCGGGCAGCAGCATAGCCTATGCGGTCTCGAAGGCGGCGCTAATCCACCTCACACGTTGCATGGCGGTTGCCCTCGCGCCGGAAATCCTGGTCAACAGTGTGGCTCCAGGTCTGCTGGAGGGCACACGGCTAACGGACAACCTTCCTCCGGAATACCAGGCGAACGCCCGCCGCACGGCCGCGCTGGGGAAAGCCGCCGACAAGGACGACGTAGCCGATGCGGTCTTGACCTTGGTACGGACGGACAGCATCACCGGGCAGACGCTGGTCGTTGACTCGGGCAAGGTGTTCCACTAGAGCCCGATGCGCTGCCCGGATTCTTCCGCCGAGGAGTCTCTCATGCCAAAGCCGATCAACTTCCGTTTCGATCACATACACATCAACTGCACGGATCTAGCCGCCTCCGAGCACTGGTTCATTGAAGGCATGGGCGCCGAGGTAACTGGCCGCTTCGAGTCCTTTGGGGTCCCAGTCACCCATCTGAACTTCGCGGGTCTCAGGGTCCTCCTTCGACCGGCTCGCCCCGGGGAGCAGCTCTCCGACGGTCCTTTGGCCAGGTTCGGCGAGGACCACTTTGGGGTAGAGGTGGACGATCTGGACGAAGCCGCCGCCGAGCTCAAGAAGCGCGGTGTGGCCTTCGAGATGGAGCCCAGGGACTTCGGTCCCGGCTTACGCATCGCCTTCGTCCGCGGCCCCGACAATGTCCGCATCGAGCTGATGGAGAGGACTTAGCCGGGGCGAGGAGCATGTCACCTTTCTTCTCAGAGCGGGGAGACCACCCAAGTCAGAGTTGACAGAAATATTATACTACGTGTGCATTGCTTAGCCAGCTTAGCGTTCCTCTAAGCTGGCGCACCCTCCAGGCACCGCTGCCGCATCCAGCCGGTATCGTGCCGACCAGCCGTGACCGCGTCCAGGGTTTGGACGCGCCCCCCATGGCGCCAAGCCTGACCCGGATGGCCGTGGCCATCCCCGTCGGCGCGTCTCACACCCGATGTTCACACCCGAAATGATCACATGAGACGTAGCGTGCTTCGTGTGCTCGCGCTCGCCTCTGCTTCCACTGCGCCGGGTTCTGCCGGGTTCGAGCCGTGGCGTTCGGACAAGTACTGGTGATTGGGAGGTTCTGCCAGATGCGAGGTTCCGCTGGTATCGTCAGTGCCCTGGTTGGGGAGGGCGTGGAGTTCGTGGCCGGCATCATCGGCGGCTCGACCCACGAAATCGTGGATTCCCTGCACGACGCGCCCCAGATCCGCAGCATCCTCACCCGGCACGAGCGGGTGGCGGTGGATATCGCCGACGGTTACGCCCGGGTCAGCAACCGGATCGGCGTGGCCATGTGCGTCCAGGGTCCCGGGGGAGCGAACGCGGTGGCCGGCATCGCCAACTCCTTCGCCGACTCCTCGCCCGTGGTCCTGCTCCATGGCCAGGTCAGGCAGGAGCAATACGGCCGAGGCGCAAGCCAGGAGATGGCGGTGGCCGAGCTTTTCCGGCCGATCACCAAATGGGTCGCGACCATCACCAAGCCCGAGCCCATCCCTG
>JAJYKO010000790.1 GCA_021788565.1 Chloroflexota bacterium | reverse complement strand
GGGAGGTCTGCACGTCGATGTGAGACGTTTGCACCTCAGCAAGTCCCATTCCATCACTTCATTCCTGACGGATGCAGGCAGTGAACGCAGGGTAGAGTAGGAGACTGGCGCGGTGGCTCTTTGTGTTGGGCGCTGTCCACGCGACGGTTGCAGGCGCTGCTGCCCGAGACCTGGCCCCGTTTCCAGCCTCCCCCAGAGCCGATTATGCCGCACACCTGACTAGCGGCCGGTGATTCGGGGTTCGCGCATCCAAAAAACATGGGAGTGCGTTGGCGATACCGTTGGTCATCGGGCTGGTGGAAGCGGCGCAGAGAGTCGGGTCGGATGCGGCGCGCGCAACACCACTGGCGGTGGAGGTTCGAATCGGCGATCTCAGTGCTGAAAGCGTTAGACGTTGAGTTCTCCGGGGGGATAACCGGCAGCCCTACAGCCAGCCGAACCGGCGGCCAAACCCGAACCACGCATGACTGTCGGACTAAGAGGGCTTATGTGAAGAGTCTATATATTGGTTGTGCCAGCATCATCAAGAACCAGACTTGCCAGTCTGATGCGGCGCCTTGTTAGTACTTTTCCACTGCTTGACTTACGGTAACAAGACCGTTACGGTGGAACCCTGATCTGCACGGCGCTGCCTCCACTCGTGCGCTCGGTTCTCGTTTCCCTCTAGCTCGGGAGCCGTATGATGACCACGCGGGACGTTGCCGTCTTCAGCCGCAGGCGTCCTATCAAGGCTGGGCTCAGGCTCCTACTAGGGTACCGGCTTGGTGAGGAGTCCGACTGGATCTGGTCCTTCGCCGACGCGTTCGCCGGCGGCTCCGAGACGCCTCGACTGCTCGTCATCGACGTGCTCAAGCTGTTCGCCGCGGAAGTCACCTACATCCCCAGATGGACCAGTGCATCCCCCGACGTGCTCGTCGTCGGCGCGCGGGAAGACGCCAGGGAGATGATCGCCCCCTGGAACGAGGGGATCGCGGCGCTGCCGATGACAGCGCTCAATACCGAGATGTTGAGGCGGATGCTGGCCGGACCCGAGGACGGGTGCGAGTTCTACGACTACCCTGGGCGCCACGGTGCTGAGAAGGTCTATACCTTCCTTTTACGTCTACGACGTGAACGCGAGCCTTCCCGTCCTCCTTGACGACGGCAGCCACAAGTACGTCTGGGGGATCGGCCCCGCCTTCGCGGTGGACTCCTCGGGTAACCCCGTCGTCTACCACTCCGATGGCCTGGGATCGGTGAGAGCCCTCACGGACTCCTCGGGCCACGTGGTCCAGACGTACCAGTACGATGAGTACGGCAACGTCGTCTCCTCCTCGGGCAGCATCACCCAGCCCTTCCAGTACACGGGCGAGCAGTTCGACGCGGAGACCGGGTTCCTCTATCTGAGGGCGAGGATGTATGACCCGGCTAGCGGGAAATTTACCAGCAGGGATGACTATTCCGGCCGCATCGTCACTCCACAGTCGCTCCATCGGTACGCCTACGTACAGGATAGCCCGGTAACGTTCTCGGATCCCGGTGGCCACTGCGGGCCGCTCACGCCGCTCTGTCTCGCACTCGCGGCGGCTGGCGAAACCGTTGAGGATGCCGCTGCGGTGGAGATGGCCGCCACGGTCACAGCGACGACGGCGGTTACCATGCACTACTACGGCAACCAGATGGGACAGGGCGTCACACAGCTCAGCCAGGCGGCGGGGGAGCTCATCGCGGCGGCCAAGAAGAAACTGAAGCCGGGCTACCGTGTAGGTGGTAGGAACATCTTGGAACAGAAATCTCCCTGGGAGTATAGTACAGGGACCGGCATGCCGCAGCAATATCCTCAGTTTGATCCCGACCAGTTCCCTCACGGTAGTAGTAAATTGGTGCAGGCCGCCTGGATTCTGGCACGGCTGTTGAAGATTTGGGATAACTGGGGAAAGCACATATCAGTAGTTCCGCCGGTCCAACTCTGGCAACCTGGGCAGCAGGATCAGCAGGGTGCAGCGCCACAGCTGCCCAGCCCACCTCTCGAGAAGAAGTAGACGCCGTTTCGGAGGCCCGCCCATGAACCTGGTTGTGCGAATATCGAGGGTGCTGGAGGAACTAGTTTACCGTCTGGTCGCCACCCGTCGCGGGTTCCGAGGGGCTGTTGGCGACGCGAGGTGGGCCACGCACAAGGCACAGCAGGAGATCGAGAAAGGACATTGGAGCGATGCGATCATCGGGGGGAGGCTGGCGGTCGCCAGCGATCCCTCCTATCCCGACGGCTACCTGATGCTGGGGTTCGCCTATGCCCGGTCGGGTCAGCCGGAGGAGGCCCGTAAGGCCTACGAGGAGGGAGCCCGGGTGGCACCCCATGACGCTCGGCTCGCGAGTTATTTGGGGGAGCTGGAGTTCGCGTTGCACCGTTGGAGTGAAGCAGAGGCGAGCCTTCGCCGGGCGGTGGAACTCGATCCGGCCCAGGCCCCTTGGCGGCTGAGTCTCGCTATCGCGTTGCGAATGCAGGATAGGTTCGAGGAGGCAACCGCTCTCCTAGACGGTCTGCTCCAGGTGCCTACGCTTAAGGCGAGGGCGCTGGGGGCGTTGGGAGAGATCCGCCTTGACACCGGAGATGTGGCGGGAGCGGAGGAGCTGCTGACAGCGGCAGTCACTACCGACCCGGCGCTGGCTATAGCTCACCACGACCTGGCCAGGCTTCTCGCGCTAACCGGTAGATGGAATGAGGCACTTCGGGAGGCACGCCAGGCCATGTCCTTGAAACCGGAGGATGAGGAGTTTGCAGCCCTGCTCAGGCACATCGAGGAGAGGCTGGCAGAGTCGGACGGCCCGGGATAACGGAGCGACTAGTGGCAGCCGCCAGCGAGGATACCTGGATGGCGAGCGTGACGTTTGGACCCGGCGAGGGCCTCGCCGCGAGCAGACTCGTGACCCGAGCCGTGGTCCTGTGGAGCACGCAGAAGCGGAACGACAAGAAGTGACGGACCTGCTGGGCTACATCCTCCTCACCTTAGCCTTGCTCATGGGCGTTGGAGCGATGGCTGCCGGGATCCTGTGGGTGCGGCTGCTTACCTACCGGATCACCCAGTCGCACCTTGAGCTACGCCTCCTCGGGTTGCCCGTGCGACGCGTGCCGCTCATGGACATCTCGGGTGCCGAGCGATACGACGAGCGGCCGCAGGACTGGCTCCCCTGTCTGTGGTTCACTTTCCGAACAGCGTGGCAGCCCTGGGTACCGGGCGGCTTCTTGGGTTGGGAGAGATGGGGGAACAGCTTCTGTGGCCCCTTCGTCCTTATCTATCGGACCCATGGCCGAGGGATTGCCCTAACCCCTCGAGACCCAGACGCCTTCATCCGCGATCTCTGGGCGGGGAGGGGTCAATAGACACGACTCCCTCTACCGCCTGATCTGTAGCAGAATGGCCGCGCTTCAGGGCAGTGCCACCCGGGGCTGGTCACCCAAGCATATCTAATGTAGGTTACGCGGAATACGAGCGCAGCGAACTATTTGCACTTAACAGGCATTGTGTGGAGTATGACGAAGCGCAGCGGAGCCGTATTCCAGATACTGGACATTCTCCCTGCGCGTTATCCAGCGAGCTAGCCGCATGCCACGGTGTCACGGCCGGGTTGAGCGGCGGAGAATTGCCAGGTCATCGCGTCAGATGCATCCTGGTTCAGCGCTTGTCTCCGAT
>JAJYKO010000789.1 GCA_021788565.1 Chloroflexota bacterium | reverse complement strand
ATGGCCAACGTCTCCATGACCGCCGCCGAGTGGCTGGCCAAGGAGGGCATCGAGGCCGAGGTGGTGGACCTGCGGACCCTGCGACCGCTGGATATGGGTCCCGTCCTGGAATCGGTGCGCAAGACCAACAGGGCGGTGGTCGCCGAGGAGAGCTGGCGCACTTGCGGGATGGGGGCCGAGATAGCGGCCCGCATCTACGAGGAAGCCTTCGATTATCTGGACGCACCGGTGTCCCGGGTCGCCTCTCTCGAAGTGCCAGTCCCGTACAACCGGAAGCTGGAGAGAGACGTGTTCCCCGACGAGCAGGACGTCGTCGATGCTGTTCGTAAGCTTGTGAAGAAGTAGACGGGGGAGGAGCCCAATGGCTGCCACAAACGTGTTGATGCCCCAGATGGGATATGACATGACCCAGGGGAAGATCCTGCGCTGGATCAAACACGAGGGAGACCAGGTGCAGAAGGGCGAGGTGATCGCCGAGATCGAAACCGACAAGGTCAATATCGAGATAGAAGCATTCGCGTCCGGAACTCTCCTGAAGATCCTGGTTCCGGAGGGGGAGACAGTCCCCGTCGGCCAGCCGATCGCGGCCATCGGTCAGCCCGGAGAATCGATCGAGGCTGCCACGCCCCCCGCCCAGGAGCTCCCGAAGCAGGAGCAGGGCGCGGGCGAGGGCGCCGAGGCGCCGCCAACAGGCGTTGAGACCCGGGGCCCTGGCAGTGAGGTGAGAGGCCTCACTCAGGACGAGCGTGAGCACCCCCCTGCCGTCGAGCCGCAGCCGGCCGAAGCCCGGGGAACGGCTGAAGAAGAGGAAGAGGAGCGCGTTAAGGTATCGCCGGTGGCCCGACGGTTCGCGCAGGAGCAGGGCGTGCCGCTCACGGATGTACAGGGTACCGGTCCCGGTGGCCGCATCACCAAGGAAGACGTGGAGCGGTTCCTGACCGAGGCGGCCGGCCGCCAGAGGAGCGGCGAGAGGGGGGCACCGCAAGCGCCATCACCCGATCATCAGGCCGTGCCGAAGGAGACGCCACCCCAGCAGCCGGCACAAGTTGAGCGCGCCGTCGCCCAGCCTGCTCAGGTCGGGGCTCCTCCCCAGGCCGGCATGCCGCCGGTGGAGGGGGTCCCAGCTGAGACGCACGAGGTCTCCCGGATGGGCCAGGCGATCGCGCGTCGCATGACCCTGAGCAAGCAGACGGTGCCCCACTTCTACGCCACCATCGAGATGGACATGACCCACGCCGCGGGTCTCCGGGAGGAGTTGAACCGTACCCTCAGCGACGAGATGAAGATCTCCTTCAACGATTTCGTTATGAAGGCCTCGGCGGTGGCGCTCACCCGTTTCCCGATGCTGAACTCCTCCTTCCAGGACAATCGGGTGACTGTCTACAAGCAGGTGAACCTGGCTATGGCCGTGGCGTTGGAGCAGGGGCTGATCACGCCGGTGATCAGGGAGTGCGACCGCAAGCCGCTGGCTCAGATCTCAAGGGAATCCAAGGAGTTGATGGCTCGGGTGCGAGATGGGAAGCTGCGACAGGAGGAGTACGAGGGCGGCACCTTCACCGTGAGCAACATGGGCATGTTCGGGGTGGAGGACTTCGCGGCCATCATCAATCCACCGCAGGCCGCCATTCTCGCGGTGGGGGCGATCGCACCGAGGCCGGTGGTGAAGGATGGACGGCTGGCTGTTGCCACGACCATGAAGGCCACCATTTCGGTGGACCATCGCGCCGCCAACGGAGCGGACGGGGCGCGCTATCTACAGTACCTGAAGGAGCTGCTGGAGGACCCGATCAGGTTGTTGTTGTAGCATGGCCATTCTCACTCACGACGAGATCCTGAAACTGATCCGGGAGGGCTCGATGACAATCGAGCCCTTCTCCGAGGACCAGGTCGGCCCCGCGTCCGTGGACCTCCACGTGGACAACAAGTTCCGGGTGTTTCGGGCGCTGCCTCACATCCACCCGGTCAACGAGGAGGCCAGCTACGAAGAGGTCACCGAGTTGATCGAGGTGAACGACCATCTGCTGCTGATGCCCGGTCAGGCGGTGCTGGGGATCACCCGCGAGCGGATTACCCTGCCGGACAACATCTGTGGCTGGCTGGAGGGGCGCAGTCGCTTCGCGAGGGTGGGGCTGATGGTCCACATGACCGCCAGCTTCATGCAGCCGGGGATCTCCAACAAGCAGGTGCTGGAGCTGAACAACGTGGGGCCTGTGCCGCTGGCGATCTACCCTGGGACCGCCGTCTGCCAGTTCATCTTCGAGGAGTGCAAGGGCAGCGCCCACTACCGCGGCCGCTTCGAGAATCAGGTCGTCCCGTAGGAACGACTACGGGGAGACGGGGAGGGCGAGCCTCCAGGCGAGCCGCCTCGTGATGGCCAACCAGCACCTCCCCTTGGGACGACCGTCTCCAGAGCGCTTGCTCCGGGACGTTCACGGGCGCAAGAGCGGTCCGATGGGTAAAGGTCACCCTTCGCGACGTGGCGGCTCGGCAGAGCCTCGCCCTCCCATTACCTCTTCCCCCCGTCTCCCTTTCCCCGCGTCTCTACACATCGGGTAGGTTGCTCTCCAGGAGGCGGCCGTCGCGCAGCACGAGGCGGTACTGGAACGCCCCCGCGTCGAAGGAACGGTTGTGGGAGATCACGAAGATCTGGCTGAAGTTGGCGGCGACCTGCCCCTCCGTGAGTAGGCGCACCAGGGCCTCCGTCCGGGGTCCGTCGAAGGAGCTTAGCGGCTCGTCCAGGAAGATGAAGCCCGGTGTGGACCCCAGCTCCTGCGGCAGCGTCGCCAGGGCGAAGGCAAGCCGTAGCGCCAGCGAAAACTGGTCCTTGGCGCCGCCGGAGAAGACGCTCTTGGACACGTAGCGACCCGCCGAGTCGTCCCACACCTGCACCTGGTAGTCCTCGGCGATACGGGCCTCGTGGTAGCGCCCAGCCGTCAGCAGCGGCAGTATTTGCCCCAGGTTCCGTTCCGTATTGGGGAGCACCATCCGTACGATCCGCTCCATCGTCCCCTCCACGATGGCGGCGGCCTGACGCTTGACCGCAAGCTGGCGCTCCAGCCGCGCCACCTCCTGCCGGCACTCCTCCACCTCGAGACCCTGCCCCTCGACTCCCAGGGTACGCTCCGCCCGAACGCGCAGCCCCTCCAGTTCTCCCGCCTTGGCCACGAGGGCATCCCTGTGGACCGAGAGATCCTTCGCTAGATCGCTCGCATCGACATCAATTGCCCTTGCGGATCGGCGAGAGAACCAGACCGCGGCTCCGAGCGCAAGGGAGACGACCAGCCCCCAGAGGGCGGCGTGAACTCCGGCGAGTGCCAGCGCGGCGATCGCCACGGTCATGCCCACGGCCGCGACCGCGAGGAGAAGCGCGTTCCTTCTGGCTCGCGAAGCGGACTCGCGCGCCATCGCCAGCCGCGCGGCGATCTCTGTCCACTCGGGATCGACCGCCGCGGGCCCGACACGCGGGTTGTTGGCTGCGGCGCGGCGGGGCACAGGCGTGACGCTATGCTCGCTTGCGTCCACGCGCCCTCCGGTGAACCTTGTAGGGGCCGGCGGCCCTGCCGGCCCGTCCTGACCGGGAGGGCGAGGCTCCGGCCGAGCCGCCCACCTGGAACCCAAATCCTTCTCGTTCAGGATGACAGAAGAAGCTGTACTGCCCTGCCGCCCTTCCCCTC
>JAJYKO010000788.1 GCA_021788565.1 Chloroflexota bacterium | reverse complement strand
GTGCGGGCTCAACTCGACGAAGTTGCGAGGTCCGTGCCACTCGTATTTGGCATCGGTCAGCAGGTCGTGAACCTGGAATGGGTAATCGGCACCCAACCCCAGTTCCTGCAGGTTAAGATCTACCCAGCCGGACTGCTTCCACTGGTAGTCCAGGTTCACGACCACGAGGATCACGTTGGAGCGATCCTCGGTGGCTTTGCTGTAGCAGATGAGCGCCTCGTTGTCCGTGTGGTGGAACCGCAACCCCCAATCGCTCTGCAGGGCCACGTTCTCTTTTCGAATCCGGTTCACCTGACCGATGAGATCCCTCAGGCTGCTCGGATCGTCCCTGTCCCAGTACTTGATCTCGTACTTCTCCGAGTTCAGGTACTCCTCGCTTCCCGGCTCCTTTGCTACGTTCTGCTGCAGCTCGAAGACCGGACCGTAGATGCCGAAGTTCGCCCCGAGGGTGGCCGCGAGCACCAGCCGCGCCATAAAGGCCGGCCTTCCGCCGTGCTGCAAGTACTCAGTGAGGATATCTGGCGTGTTCGTCCAGAGATTGGGCCGGAAGAACTCCTTCACGGGGGGCTGGGTGAGTTCGGTGAAGTACTGGGTTAGTTCCCAGTTGACGTTCCGCCAGGCGAAGTACGTATAGGACTGGCTGAAGCCGAGCTTGGCGAGGCGATACATCACCTTGGGGCGGGTGAACGCCTCCGACAGGAAGATCACCTCCGGATACTCCCGCTTGACCTCGGCTATCAGCCATTCCCAGAAGGCGAACGGCTTGGTGTGGGGGTTGTCCACCCTGAATATCCGCACCCCCTGACCCACCCAGAACAGGATGATGTCCTTCATCTCCTCCCACAGCTCACGCCACCGAATGGTGTCGAAGTTCAGGGGATAGATGTCCTGGTACTTCTTCGGCGGATTCTCTGCGTACTGAATCGTGCCGTCGGGGCGCCACCGGAACCACTCGGGATGTTCCCGCACGTAGGGGTGGTCGGGCGAGGTCTGCAGGGCGATATCCAGGGCGATCTCGATGCCATAACGTCCCGCCTCGGCTACCAGAGTGCGAAAGTCGGCCATGGTGCCGAGCTGAGGATGAGCGGCGGTATGGCCTCCCTCCTCGGAGCCGATGCCCCATGGGCTGCCAGGCTCTCCAGGCAGGGCCGCCGGAGAGTTGTTCTTTCCCTTGCGGAAGGAGGATCCGATGGGGTGGATGGGCGGCATGTACAGTACGTCGAAACCCATCTCGGCAACGTAGGGCAGTAGGGACACTACGTCCTTGAAGCTGCCGTGGTGGCCTGGCTCGCCGGCCGCCGAGCGCGGGAACATCTCGTACCAGCTGCTGAAGCGCGCCTTCTGCCGGTCGACCACCACCGCCAGTTCCCGATCATAGCGCGTCGCCCTGCTCCTGTCGGGGTGCGCGGCCATCATAGCGCCGAGATCCTCGTTCAAAGCACCGCGCGCCCGAGCGTCCTGGTCCAGGCGGACGTCGCGGAGTCGGCCGGCCCAATCCGATAGCTGTTGCTCGCTGGAACCGGTTGTCCTGCCGGCCGCCTGTTCCACCAGCGCCGCCCCTTCGAGCAGCTCTGACGAGACGTCCTGGCCGGCCTGAACCTTCTTCTCCAGGTCTCGCCGCCACGACTTGAAGTGGTCGACCCAGCCCTCCAGCGTGTATAGGTAGCGTCCGAGCTGTGACACCTGGAACTCACCGCGCCAGCGGTCGTTGACGAGGGGTACCATCGGCGCCTCGCTCCAGTTCCGATCATCGTCGTGCCGGTAGAGGAGCACCGCGGCCAGTTCGTCATGCCCGTCGGTGAAGATGTCGGCCTCAACGGTCACCCGGTCGCCGGCAATGCGCTTTATCGCAAAGCGGCCGCAATCGATCTCGGGCTGCACGGCTTCGATGACCACCCGTTGTGGCTCTTCACCCGGGCGCACGTCTTCCCGTCTCTCGCCGGGCAGCTCCGAAACTCGCATCGTTCGACAATTCCCTCCACTCGAGACTCAAGCGCCTGAGCGCTTACCACCTAAATTGTAGCTGATTTTCCCGTCAGTCTTTTGCACGGCAAGTTTCTTGCCTCTAATCCTTGATGGTACAGTTCGCGGCTTCAGATTTCCCATCGGTTTGCGAGAGGACAATTGGCAAGAGCACTGCCTGGCAAGCCTGCCCCCCTGGGCGCAACCTGGGATGGCCAGGGCGTCAACTTTGCGCTCTACTCTGAGAACGCTACCGGCGTTGACCTGTGCCTGTTCGACGAGGTCGCGGACGAGCGAGAGCAGGCGCGAATCCACGTCACGGAGGTCGTCGGGCACGTGTGGCACGCCTACCTGCCGGGACTCCATCCGGGACAACTCTATGGCTATCGCGTTCATGGCCCATATGATCCCGAGCACGGCCTGCGGTTCAACCCCGCCAAACTGCTGCTCGACCCGTACGCCAGGGCGGTCGCTGGGAAGGTGGATTGGCAGGCGCCCGTCTTCGCCTACACGCTTGGAAGCCCGGACGAGGACCTGGACATGAACGACGAGGACGACGCGTGGGGTGTGCCAAAGGGCGTGGTGGTGGACGGCTTCTTCGACTGGGGCGACGACCATCCGCCCAGAACCGCCTGGCCGGATTCGGTGATCTACGAGGTACACGTCAAGGGCTTCACTCGGCGGCATCCCGATCTTCCACGAAATGTGCAGGGCACCTACTCCGGCCTGGGGTCGCCCGTGGCGATCAATCACCTGAAGGGCCTCGCCATCACCGCCGTGGAGTTGATGCCGGTTCACGCTCACCTGAACGACAAATTCCTCCTGGACAAGGGCCTTACCAACTACTGGGGCTACAATACGCTCAGCTACTTCGCTCCGCAAGGTAGCTACGCTATGAGCAGCAAGCGTGGAGAGCAGGTCGCAGAGTTCAAGGCGATGGTGAAAGCGCTGCACGCCGCTGGGATCGAGGTGATCCTGGATGTAGTCTACAACCACACCTGTGAGGGCAACCACCTCGGTCCGACGCTCAGCCTGAGGGGTATCGACAACACAACCTACTACCGGCAGGTCCAGGACAACCCGCGCTTCTACATGGACTTCACCGGCACGGGCAACAGCCTGAACGCCCGCCATCCTCAAACCCTCAAGCTGATCATGGACAGCCTCCGCTACTGGGTGGCAGAGATGCACGTGGATGGCTTCCGGTTCGATCTGGCTTCCACTCTGGCCAGGGAACTCCATGAGGTCGACCACCTCTCCGCCTTCTTCGACATCATCCACCAGGATCCGCTCCTCTCGGAGGTCAAGCTGATCGCCGAGCCGTGGGACCTGGGCGAGGGCGGATACCAGGTAGGCAACTTCCCGGTGCTCTGGGCGGAGTGGAACGACCGCTATCGCGACACTGTGCGGCGGTACTGGAAGGGAGACGAGGGCCAGGTGACGGACCTCGCTTTCCGGCTAGCGGGGTCCAGCGACCTCTACCAGGACGACGGCCGTCGCCCGTTCGCCAGCATCAACTTCGTCACGGCCCACGACGGCTTCACCCTTCGGGACCTGGTCAGCTACAACGAGAAGCACAACGAGGCCAACACGGAAGACAATAGGGACGGTACCAACGACAACCACAGCTGGAACTGCGGAGTCGAGGGGGCGACCGATGAGCGCGCGGTGAACGCCCTGCGGGACCAGCAGGAGCGGAACTTCCTGGCTACTCTGT
>JAJYKO010000787.1 GCA_021788565.1 Chloroflexota bacterium | reverse complement strand
TCCGAATCCACGCTCGGGCTGGGCAAGGGGCCATTACTACCGCGCGTATTCTCGCCATGGCCGCCTTCGAGCAGGGGAGATACGCCCTCGCCTTCCCGCACTTCGGGGCAGAACGCATGGGCGCCCCTATGAACGCCTTCGTCCGCCTCGACGATAGCAAGGTGCAGCTTCGTAGCAGGGTCCACGCCCCGGACTATATCCTGGTGGTCGACCCTTCCCTGGCTGCCTCCAGCGACTTCGGGGTGTTCGACGGACTGAAAGCGGACGGCCTAGCGATCGTCAACTACGCCGGCGACCTCGCCGAGCTAGCCGGAAGGACCGCGGCGAAGATCGTCACGGTCCCAGCGTCGGAGATTTCGCTGGAGATATTGGGGCAGGATCGAGCCAACGTGCCGCTGCTCGGGGCCTTTGCCGCCGCCACCGGCGAGGTGAAGATCGAGTCGCTGGAGAAGGCAATCGTGCAGAACTTCGGCGAGGGGAAGGTCGCCACTAAGAACGTGGAGGCCGTGCGCCGCGCGTACGACTTAGTGCTGAGGACTGAGGGCTCAGGACTGAGTATCGCCAACCATTCCTAGCGCTGTCGCTGTCTCAGTCCATCGTCCTCGTAGAAGGAGCGTAACAATGAAGGTCACGATAGGTCTCTACGGTGAGCCCAAGGGGAGCCTCGCCAACAAGACCGGTAGCTGGCGGAGCAACAGGCCCGTCTTCTTGCAGGAGAAGTGCACCGGCTGCCGGCTGTGCGAGATGGTCTGCCCGGACTCCGTAGTCTTCGCCGTGGAGAAGAAGAAATACACCACCGACCTGGACTACTGCAAGGGCTGCGGGATCTGCGCCCAGGAGTGCCCAGTGGGGGACATCGTGATGGTGCCGGAGGCCGACCATGCGTAAAGTCGTCGAGGGTTCAGTAGCCATCGCCGAGGCGATCAAGGCAGTCCGTGCCCAGGTGATCGCCGCCTACCCCATTACCCCGCAGACCCACATCGTGCAGGAGCTGAGCGAGCTCGTGGCCAACGGCGAGCTCAACGCCGAGTTCGTGCGGGTTGAGAGCGAGCACTCCGCCGCTTCCGCCGTGCTGGGGGCCAGCGCCGTGGGAGCCAGGGCCTACACCGCGTCCTCATCCCAGGGCATCATGCTGATGGCGGAGGTGCTGTTCAACATCGCGGGGCTGCGCTTCCCGGTGGTGATGACCACCGCAAACCGCGCCCTCTCCGCACCCATCAACATCTGGAACGACCAGCAGGACTCCTACTCCGTGCGAGATGCGGGCTGGATCCAGCTGTACGCCGAGGACAACCAGGAGGCGGTGGACCTGCACATCCAGGCATACCGGATCGCGGAGGATCTGCGGGTGCAGCTGCCTGTAATGGTGTGCATGGACGGCTTCGTCCTTACCCACTCCTACGAGCCGGTGGATATCCCCGATGTGGACCAGGTGGACCGGTTCCTCCCGCCCTACCGTCCGGCCCGCACCCTGGACCCGACGGCGCCCCGCACCTTCGGCACCTACGCGGAGGAGGGTTACACCGAGACCAGGTACGCCATCGTCCAGGCGATGAACAGGGCGAAGGGCGTCATCGAGGAGGTAGCCACCGAGTACGAGCACGCCTTCGGCCGTTACTCCGGCGGGCTCATCCAGGGCTACCGCCTGGATGACGCAGAGATGGTGCTGATGGCGACCGGCTCGATCATGGGGCTGCTGAAGTCCGTGGTGGACGACCTGCGGGCCCAGGGCCGCAAGGTGGGAGCGTTGAAAGTTGTCTCCTACCGCCCCTTCCCCACGGAAGCCCTGGCGAAGGCGCTGGCCGGCATCAAGAAGGTGGCTGTCTTCGAGAAGGCGATCTCCCTGGGCGGCATCGGTATCCTGGCGGCGGACCTGCGTTCGGCGCTCCACGGATACGCAGCTTCCCCGGAGGTGAGCAGCTTCATAGTGGGTCTGGGCGGCAAGGACATCACGCCGGAGACTATCCACAAGGCTGTCGAGATGGCCGAGGCCGGCTACGTGGACAGCCACTTCATGGAGTTGGACGAGGAGTTCCTCAAGGAAACAGCGGCGGTCTATTAGGACTGAGGGGGATCTGTAGCCGCAGGCTTCACGCCCTTGACGCGCAGCAAGGGAGCGTCAAGGCCCGCAGCGAAGCACAGGGCGCGCGTGACCTCGTCGGACGCGGCGCGCAGCCTAAAGGCCGCGGCTACCCGGTCCTTCGAGGATGAGAGGATAACGAAGAATGGACAAGCACAGTTTGATGGCCGGCCACAGGGCCTGTGCCGGGTGCGGTGAAGCCCTCGGCGCCCGGCTCGCTATCGATGCCGCCGGCGAGAATATCGTGGTGGCCAACGCCACTGGCTGCCTGGAGGTTTTCTCCAGTAAGTATCCGGAGTCGGCCTGGGGTGTACCGTGGATCCACTCCCTCTTCGAGAACGCGCCAGCCGTAGCCTCCGGCATCGAAGCCGGCCTCAAGGCCCTCGGCAAGGCCGATACGGTGAGGGTGATCGCGCAGGGAGGCGACGGCGGCACGGCCGACATCGGCTTCGGGTCCCTTTCCGGCATGTTCGAGCGCGGCCACGACGTGCTCTACATCTGCTACGACAACGAAGCCTACATGAACACCGGCATCCAGCGCTCTGGTCTCACGCCCTTCGATGCCAGGACTAGCACCAGCCCTCCGGGCGAGCGGAGCTGGGGCAACGAGACGATGAAGAAGGATCTGCCTGCCATAGCAGTGGCACATCGGGTCCCCTACGTGGCGACGGCTTCCGTGGCCTACCCCCATGACATCCAGGCTAAGGTGAAGCGGGCCATGAAGGTGAAGGGCCCCAAGTACCTACAGATTCACGTGCCCTGCCCCCTGGGCTGGGGTCTCGACCCGAAGCTCACGGTGGAGATCGCCAAGCTGGCCGTGGAGACCGGACTCTATCCGCTCTTCGAGACAGAGAACGGGCAGGTGGTTCGGGTGAAGAACGTGCTGAAGCGCAAGCCCGTCGAGGAATACCTCCGGCCCCAGACCCGCTACCGGCATCTCTTCAGGATGGAGGGCGGCGCGGAGCAGATCCGTCAGATCCAGGCCATCGCTGACGCCAACGCGGCCAGGTACGGCTTCGGCCCGCTTGAAACTCCTGAGCCCGTCCAGGTAGGATAAGAGCGGTTCTGAATTCTGGGTTCTAGGTTCTGAGCACCATCCAAGAACTCAGAACTCAGAACCCAGAACCCAGAACCCAGAACTCGCGAGTGCATGCCGAAGGCTTAGAGGATGGCGTGAAGGTTAAGGTGCAACTTTTCGGGGACCTGCGCAAGTACCTGCCCAAGGGGCAGGAGCTGCTGGAGTTGGAGCTGCCGGAGGGAACTACGCCGGCAATGATGCTCCAGCAGCTGGGTATCCACCCAGGTGAGGTGTGGCTCGTGCGTGCGAACCGCCAGGTAATCGCTGATGAGTCCCCGTTTCACGACGGCGACGACGTCGAGGTCTTCGAGCCAATCGGCGGTGGGTGATAGCCGACAGCTGGGCGCTGAAAAGCTATTGCGATATTTACAAAAGGTGTATAATGCTATCGCACTTGGTTAGGCGAGTTGCCCTGAGTGCAGTGTCATCCTCCCCCTGCTATTTGCCGTAGGTTGCAAAATCCTTATCTCTCTTTGCTGCCTGCCCGCCTAGATGGAGGCTAAATTCATGGAGAAAGACAACA
>JAJYKO010000786.1 GCA_021788565.1 Chloroflexota bacterium | reverse complement strand
TCGCTCTTTCCACATTTCCTGGAAGCTCTTGGGGGCGAACTTCGGGAAATCCCGACTGTCGGTCCAAGCGCCCAGCGGCCCCGGCATCCCATGGATCCAACCGTCCCGGGCGATCATCCCCGAGCCTAGGGCCGCCATTCTGGTCCCCAGTCCGAACAGCCCGGAGCTGCCGGCCACCGTGGCGTAGCCGGAGATGCCGAGTTGCAGCCACCAGGGGCGGTGTCCCGTCTTGACGGTTTCGCGCCGCAGCTTGAGCAGTAGTCCCGGCAGGTCGATGCGTACGGGGCACACCTCGCGGCAGGCTCCGCAGAGGGATGAGGCATGGGGCAGATCGGCGTAGGCATCCAGGCCGCTGAACAGGGGGCTGAGAACGCTACCCATTGGCCCCGGGTAGACCGCGCCGTAGGCGTGGCCGCCGATGGTCTTGTAGACCGGGCAGGCGTTCAGACATGCGCCACACCGGATGCAGGTGAGCATCTCGGCATACTCGGATGTGAGGATGCCGGTGCGCCCGTTGTCCACCAGCACCACGTGCAGCTCCTCTGGCCCGTCGGCATCCCCGGTACGCCGCGGGCCTGTCATCATCGAGGAGTAGACGCTGAGCTTCTGGCCGGTGGCGCTGCGGGCCAGAAGCTGGAGCATCAGGCCGAGGTCCTCCATGGTCGGCACCAGCCGCTCGATGCCCATGAGCGCCACGTGGTACCTCGGCAGGCTGCTGGAGAGGCGGCCGTTGCCCTCGTTGGTCACGATGGTCATGGTGCCGGTCTCGGCTACCCCGAAGTTGACGCCCGTGAGACCCATGCCCGCCTCGATGTACTTCTTCCGCAGCCGCCCCCGGGCTATACGGGCGAGCTGGATGGCGTCGTCGGTCTCCGGAGTCCCAAGTTTCTCATGGAAGAGGTGAGATACCTCGAAGCGGGTCATGTCGACTATCGGCACGACGATGTGGGAGGGCGTAGTACCGGCAAGCTGCACCACGTACTCCGCCAGGTCGGTCTCCTGCGGGACGATGCCGGCCGCCGCGAGGGCCTCGTTCAGGCCGGTCTCCTCGCTGATCATCGATTTGCCCTTGACGATCATCTCCACGCCGCGTTCCCTGGCCAGCCTCACGATGATGGCGTTGGCCTCGTCCCCGTTGGCTGCCCAGTGAACGGTGCCCCCGGAGCGCTCCACGGCGGCGGCGAACTGATCCAGGTAGCGATCCAGGTTGGCTATGGTGTGCCGGCGGATAGCCCGAGCGCGATCTCGCGCCTCCTCTGCGTCCGGAAGGGTGGCCAGCATGTTGATCCGGTTGGTCTCGAAGCGATCGGTGGCGCGGCGGAGTGCTTTGTGAAGGGCTTCGTCGTGTACGCTCTTCGCTACCCGCGCTTTGAACGGTATGGCCGCACCGTGCATTGTCTCACCTCATCCTTCCAGCGAGCAGCTGCGCGATGTGTACCCCGGTCACCTTCGACCTCCTTCGATGAAGGCCGCCGTTGATGTTCAGCAGGCAGCTCAGATCGCAGCCCACCACGTGATCGGCGCCGGTAGCGACGATGTTGTCCAGCTTGCGGTTCAGCATCTCCGATGAGATGTCGCCGAACTTGATCGAGAAGAGGCCACCAAAGCCGCAGCACTCCTGCTCCTCTTCCAGGTGCACAATTTCTGCCCCTCTCACCTGGGAGAGCAAGGCCATAGGCTGCCGGTGGACCTTCATCCCGCGGAGCAGGTGGCAGGAGGCGTGGTAGGTGAGCTTGCCGTCGTAGCTGGCGCCCAGGTCGGTCACGCCGAGCTCATCCACCAGGTACTCGGTGAGCTCGTGGATTCGTCCACTGAGCTTCACGGCTCTGGGGTACCAGACGGGGTCGCCTTCGAACAGTTCGGGGTAGTGGTGGGCGATCATGTAGCCGCAGGAGCCGGAAGGAATAACCACCGGCGTGTCGCCGTCGCCAAACGCCTGGATGGTGTGTTTGGCCATTGTCCGCGCCTCGTCCCAAAAGCCGCCGTTGAAGGCGGGCTGTCCGCAGCAGGTTTGACCCACTGGGACCTCGATCTCTACGCCCGCTCTCTCCAACACCTCTACTACACTCTCCCCGATCTCCGGGGCCAGGGTGTCGATCAGGCAGGTTACGAACAGCTGAATTTTCCGGCTCACGCGACCTCCTCTCGGCGCATCATCGTTGACCGCCTCGTGGAAGGGATGTTGGAGATGACGGCGCGACTAGCGTGCGATGGACCGATTATACGGCGGTAGATAAGTCATCACAACACTACCTTGCCGAAGAGGTGAGTCCTCTTCGGCAAGGTAGATAATTCAATCGGATCAGCCTACTGGGTGTTGATACCGAGCGGTAGATCAGGGTTGCCATCAGGACACCGTAGACTACGGCGAATGTCGAGACCTCTGTGGGAGTGGAGATTCCCCATGAGCGTCTTAGTGTTAGCTCAACTGAATTGGGTAGTGGCCCAGTTCGTAGGCCGAGTCGAACATGGCAACCACGTTCTCGGGTGGGACCTCTGGCTGGATGTGATGCACCGAGCAGACGACGTAGCCGCCGCCGGGTGCGAGGTCGATGATGCGCTGCTTCACCTCTGCACGAACGTCCTCGGGGCTACCCTTGGGAAGAACGTGCTGGGTGTCGATGGCTCCCCAGAAGGTGAGCTTGTCGCCGAACTCCGCCTTCAGCTTCTTTGTGTCTCCCATGCCCGCGGCGTTTAACTGGATCGGGTTCAGGGCATCGACGCCCAGCTCGATGAAGTCCGGGATGAAGGGATAGATGGCGCCATCGTTGTGGTAGAACAGCTTGGCGTCGGTGCGCTGCTTGAAGAAGTCGAAGGTGCGCTTCTGGCGCGGCTTGACCAACTCGCGGTACATGGGTGGAGAGATGAGAGGGCGGTCTATCATCCCCAGGTCGTCGCTGGTGACCATCACGATATCGATGTAGTCGCCGATCTGCTCCATGGCGAGTTCCGCTATCCGGAGCCGGATGTCCAGGTAGCGATCCATCAGCGCCTCGGCGAACTCCACGTTGGCAGCCAGGTCCATGTAGAAGTTTGACCATCCCCGTAGCTCGAAGCAGCGAAGGAAGAAGGAACAGTTGAGGTTGGCCACGATGGCGTAGTCAGTCTCCTCGTGGAGAAAGCGGGCCTTCTCTCGGAGTCCCCGGTAGCGGCCGGGGTCCTCGGGATCAGGCCAGCGATGATTCGCGATGGCGGACATCGTGCCATCTTCCGCCATGGGGCTGCCGGTGAGGTCGTAGTAGTAGCCGCCCGGGGGCATAGTGCGTACCACTCCCCACTCGTCCATGTAGGCGTTATCAGCTGTCGGGACGTCCTGCCAGCCGTCTGGGCCCCCCGGTTCCACGAAGCGGAAGTCGATCCTGAGGCGTCTCAAGACGTCCTCGTCTACCAGCGCCTCCTGGGCGAACTTGTGCTTGATCCCTATCTGTCGATCGGGCAGACCCAGGTGGCGAACGAGGTTCCTGTAGGCGATTGCAGTGATGCCGTCTCCGCCCGCCTGGCCAAGATCCAGGGGGACACGATCGGGCTCCTGGTGATTGAGAGCGGCCATAACCCTCTCGCGTGGTGTCATCTCAGCTTTCATGCGTGCGATTCCCCCTCTCCCTACGCCGTGACGAGCTCCTTGGCCTTGGTGACCGCCCCTGTGGCATCGGGGGCATAGAAGTCAGCACCTATCTCATCGGCAAA
>JAJYKO010000785.1 GCA_021788565.1 Chloroflexota bacterium | reverse complement strand
TCATCGAGGTGGTCGAGGCCGCCGGCCAGTATATCGACACCATAATGGTCCCCAAGGTTCGCCGCCCGGACGACGTATACTTCGTCGACACCCTGCTCACGCAGATCGAAGAAAACGTCGGCATCGACAGGAAGATCGGCATTGAGGCCCAGATCGAGAACGCCGAGGGGCTGATTAATGTCGATAAGACGGCCTTCGCGAGTCCTCGGCTCGAGACCATTATCTTTGGCCCTGGTGACTTCGCCGCTTCCATGAGCATCCCGAACCTCAGCATCGGCGCTCACAAGACGGAGTACCCCGGGCACATCTGGCACTACGTGATGACCAGAATAGTGGTAGCCGCTCGCGCGGCTGGCCTTCAGGCCATAGACGGCCCCTTCGGCTCCTACACAAATCTCGAGGGCCTCAGGGACTCCGCCAAGATGGCATTCAGCCTCGGCTACGACGGGAAGTGGGCGGTCCACCCTGCCCAGATCGATGTGATCAACGAAGCGTTTACGCCATCGGAGGATTTGGTGCGCCAAGCCATGGCATTCGGCGAACGATACATCAGGGCAACCGAGGTCGAGGGCTTAGGCGCGGTGGCACTCGATGGGCAGATGATCGACGGTGCCTCGCTTCGGATGGTGCACGCCCTGCTGCGACGGGCCGACCAGATCAAGGACGTGGAGAAGCGCGAGAAGGGCGGGAACACTTCAAAGGCCGAGATAAGGGCAGCCTGACTACGCTCCGTGTTCGCGGCCCCCTGATATAATGCCATGACGCGGTCGGGCGCCCCGCGGTGATGGTCGACGGTCGCGTCATTTACATCGTTGTTGGCTGGAGAAAGAAAGACGTGCTGAGAGCTAAGACCGTGTCGGCAGTCTCGGCCGGCGGGGTCGTCGTTCACAGGGTGGGGGATCGTGCCCAGGTGGCATTGGTGGGTAACAGCCAGCGCAACACCTGGTATCTTCCAAAAGGGGGCCTCGATAAGGGCGAAACGATCGAGCAGGCAGCCGTTAGGGAAGTGGTAGAGGAGACGGGACTCGAGGTTCGCGTCGTCAAGCCGGTCCGTTCGATCTACTACTGGTTCAACGCCCGTGGAACGAGGGTGCACAAAACGGTGCACTACTTTCTCATGGAGGCCACAGGAGGGGATTTCTCCCGACGAGATACAGAGAATGATAGAGCCGCTTGGTTTGACCTGCCCGAGGCCCTGTCGGTGATGAGCTACAGCAACGAGGCGGACATCGTTCGGGAAGCCACGGCCAGCCCGAACCCGTAGCCTGCGCGTCCTATGGCGACGAGGACACGCGCGGGCTAAAGCCCGCGGCTACATTCTTCTACGCGTAGTCTTCTACCTCTTGCTCGAGAGGTACTTCTTCCGCCACTTCGTTATTGTTGAGGCTAGGTGGGCCACGGGGGAGGATAGATTGCCGTGGACGGACCCTCGCGAAAGTGCATCCAGGAAGCCGGCGGCCCCATCGAACTCCGGCATCTCTACATAGGAATGCCCCAGCTCCCACCACACATGCGCGTCGCTGCCACCCCCGTGCAGCTTCCCGTGCTCGTCAGCGAAGCGCTCTGCTGCTACCTGGTCCGCCGAGAAGGTTGTCCGCGAATTGCGTGTCTCGATCACGTCCACCATCCCGACGATCTCCAGCAGCGCCTCGGTCTGGAGCGCGCTCTTCCGCACCCTGTCGAATGGGTGTGGAATGTAGACGACCCCGCCCTGGGCGTGGATCTCAGCGGCCGTATCGCCGGGGCTCATGCCACGCGGTATCTCCTCAGAGATGAAGAGGCCAATGATCTCACCGCGGGTGGTCTTGATCTCCTCTCCGGCAATCACCGGAAACGGAGCCAGCCTCTGAAGCTCGCGAACGGCCCCGGAGGTGTTGTGGTCGGTGAGCGCGATGCAGTTGATCCCCCGCCGCACGCAGGTGCGGATGATCGACTCAGGCTTCATGTTGCAGTCGGGAGAGCGGTTACTGTGGAGGTGCAGGTCGCATTTGAGCAAGGTCATCTCCAGAGCAGGGCAATGCCGATGCCAAGAAATGCCCCAACCAGCACCTCGATCCTGGTGTGGCCGATAAGCTCGCGCAACCTCTCTTCATTCAGTCGCTGATGCTTGAAGTACTCATCGAGGAGGCGATTCAAGATTCGCGCCTGGGCGCTTACCGCCTGCCTGATGCCGGCGGCGTCGTACATAACCACGGACGCGAACACCACCGCGAGGGCAAATATGCTCGAGCGAACTCCGTCCTCTATTCCGATGCTGGTGGCCAGGGCGCTCACCAACGTTGAATGAGAACTGGGCATGCCACCCATGCTGACCAGCCGCCACAGGTCAAGGCGGTGCTCCATCAGCAGATATATCAGCACCTTCAAGAGCTGAGCAACGAGCCACGCTACGAAGGAGACGACGAGAACATGGTTCTGGAAGACGTCCATCACTCATCGCTCATCACTGTGACGGGTTCGGTTTCCCCTGCCATCAGGCGGCTCACCCTCAACTCGGCGCGATCCAGCATATTTGTGCACAAGTTGGCAAGCCTCATGCCGAGCTCAAACTGCTCTATGCTCGCCTCGAGCGCCAGGCCACCTTCTTCGAGCTTCTGGACGGTCGCCTGAAGCCTCTCGAACGCTTCCTCGAACGACAACTCCTCCATCGTTTCCCTCACAACTCACCCATTCCAACCGAGATACCAAACAGGTTGTCCAGGATAGACAACCTATCCTGCCTATACTTCTCTGTCCTCCCTTTCCCGTTTGGTGGCTAAGCCCTTCACCAGCGAGTCGATCTGGCCATCGGCCACCTGTATCCGCAGATCGTCTCCGACGGAAACCTCGCTCACGCTCCTGACCAATGCCCCGGTCTTCGAGTCGAAGCAGAGGCTGTATCCGCGTTCCAACGTCTGGAAAGGGCTGAGGGCAGCCAAACCCAACAAAGAGCCCCTGAGCTGTTCTCGACTGACCTGGAGGCGGTGCACCAGTACCCGAGCGCCGGCAGCGATCACGTCGTCCACCTCACGCCTGCGGGTGTCCAGCACGGCAACCGGCGAGTACCGCCCGAGCTGACGGCGAGCCTGCTCCACGGAATCGCTGGCTGAGATCAGCGTATCGTCGATGCTCCGGGACAGGCGGTGTCGCAAGTCCGCCAACTGCATCCGGAAGTCTAACACATTGGGAGTCACCATCTCGGCTGCCGCAGACGGGGTAGGTGCCCTGAGGTCGGCCACAAAATCTGCGATCGTGTAGTCGGTCTCGTGCCCCACGGCCGACACCACGGGGACAGATGAGGCGAATATTGCCCGTGCCACCCCTTCGTGATTAAATGCGGATAGATCCTCCATCGATCCCCCGCCACGAGCGATCACGATCAGGTCCACAGCGCGCCCGTACTGGCTGTATCGATTGAGCGCGTCCAGTGCGGCAATGATCTCGCCAGGGGCGGCGTCGCCCTGCACAGATGACGGAACGACGGTGATCTCCACCAACGGATAGCGACGCTCGACTATGGTGACGAAATCGTGAATCACCGCCCCGGTCGGTGAGGTCACCAGACCGATGAGCCTGGGATGCTTGGGCAGCGGCCGCTTTCGCTCTGGAGCAAACAGGCCCTCCCCGTCGAGCTTCGCCCGCAGCGCCTCGAACTGGAGGTAAGCCATGCCTATGCCCTCTGGCTGCACCGAATCCACGTAAAGCTGGCAGGCACCCTG
>JAJYKO010000784.1 GCA_021788565.1 Chloroflexota bacterium | reverse complement strand
CGGTTTCACGCTATCCGTGGATCGAGAGGGGAATCCCTCGCGATCTCGCGCCGGCCAGCTTCGCGGTAGCGCCGGGCGATGTCCGAGGACGCGATCGGCTAATTAAGGCCAAGCTGGCCAAAGGTGTCGGCAACGCTTGAAAACTGAACACTTTCGACGTTGAAAAGTGAACACCTCATAATGGAAGGTGATCACTTTGGAAGATTGGGCTATTATTCGGAAGCTGGCTGCCGAAGGCATTCCCCACGCTTGCATTGCAGAGAGACTGGGGATCTCTCGGACCACCGTCATCAAAGCAGTGCGGTCGACAGACCCGCCGGATCCAGATCGAAACCGACAGCGGGACTCGGGCAATTGAGCCGGCGACCGTCAGGTTCTGATGCGCGAGTGCCCGCCGCCTAGAGGTCTGGCCCTTCGACCCGCGATGCCGAGGTCCTGCAAGCCCTCGGCATCGCGGGTCGAGATGGGTCCCCACCTTTTGCTACGCGAGGGCGCGTAGCTCGGGGAGGCTCTCTTCGTCCTTGGGACGGCCAATTGCCTCCTTGGAGGCGATGCTTTATTCAAGGGCTGCCACGCGAATCCGAAGGTCCGCGCTGCTCCAGACTTGTGATCTGGGCACGGGATCTTTGTCCGTGGCCACTGAGAAGTCCCCACTGATGGCCATCTGGGGTCCCCACTGACAGCCGCTGCCACCGGGCGGCCATGGAAGGGAGATGGGCAAACACCATGCGCTTCTTCGCCGGGCCGCGCTTATTGATCGTCGACGAAGTCGGCTATCTCCCGCTTCCAAGCGAAGCTGCCGCCGCGCTCTTCCAGGTTGTCACCCAGCGCTACCTGAAGAGTTCCACGGTTCTCACTACCAATCTCGGCGTCGCCTCTTGGGGGAAGATCTTCGATGACCCCATGGTGGCGGCTGCGATGCTGGACAGGTTGCTCCACAGAAGCGTCGTCTTCAACATCGAGGGCGAGAGCTACCGGATGCGCAGCCACCGGGCCCGCACCGAGGCACTCAGAAAGGCGGTGAACTGAGCTATGACGAAGTAACCTCAGCAGCGGTACGCCGAGGTTCTCGAGTGGGGAAATTCGGTGATCGGGAGTGGGGAAAATCCGCGATCCTTGTCACGGATGGGGTTCGCCGTTGATTCGGTGAGCTGGGAAGCTTGGTCATGACCAAGAGGACCAAAGTGCAACTTTTCGAACAGATCCGAAAGGCCCACGCAGCACCGGATTCCCCCTCGATCCGCGAGCTGTCACGCACGTTCGGAGTTCACCGGCGAGTCGTGCGTCAAGCGCTGGCGAGTGCGGTACCACCGGCCCGCAAGACGGTACAGCGCGCGGCTCCCTCGCTGGATCCCTGGAAGTCAACCATCGGCGAGTGGCACGCGGACAAGCATGCGCTGGAGGTTCTCGGCGCCCTCGTCGGCTCAGGGCACGACTTCGACTTTCACACCAGCGCGTGAGGTCCTGAGCCATGGCCGAAAGGCAACCTATCGAGGCTATCGAGGTTGCCGTCGAGATCGGTGGCCTCGAACTACGTGGCTAGAGCTCCGGGCCCATCGTTCTTTCTACCGGACTCGCTTGTCCAAGGCCGTGCACGATCCGGGCCCGCTGTACTTCGCGATCACCCCTTGGCTTGGGCCGTCTTTCCCGCCAGCAGCGCCTCAGTCCGGGATGCGACGAACGCAAGGATCTCCTCTGGTACCTCCGCGGATTGTGCGACTCCTGGCGCCTGAGCGGCGATCGTCTCCAGAGTCTCGGCCACGATGTTGGCCGCTGCCTTGGCGCCAAGTCCCCAGGACGCGCCTTCGCTGGCGATGTCATCCATTGAGACCTGATGGATGCTGCGCTTGTTATTGATCCACATGCCCAACTGGTGGCTCATGTCAACGGGCCCTCGGGAGGTGGGCACCTTCTTGTAGAACGTGGTCGGCGTGATGTCATAGGCCGGAGCCAGCGAGACCGTTGCATTGGCATGATGGAGGATCGAGAGGTTTTTCGCATGCGCGTCGGCATTGCCCACCGCGACGTTGAGGGTGGTGGTTGCAAGCAGCCGGGCGACGTCCTCTTGGCGCGCGTACCGAGCGAGCAGGTGGGCAAAGCTTCGCAAGCTCGGCCCTCCGTCCGACTGATACTTCGATCCGCCGCTCGCCAGGTCGACGGCCAGCGCCTGGCAGGCGTCTTCCTGGTGGATCCGCTCAATGTGGCCGTGTGTGGGACTGCGGTCATAACGTTCCACCGCCAGCACCGGCCGGCCTTGGACCGAGATGACCTCTGACTCCGTCAAGGCCACTTTCAACCGCCGGGCAAGCAGGAGGCAGAAATGCTCGGCAATGGCGTAATGCGGGAACCGCATGTCCTGGGGCTTCAGAATGTGGGTGGACGGTGCACCGCCGACAGGCCTCGCCCAGAGGCCTTCGGGCGTTCGGGCCAGGAGCACTTTATCCTGCACGCCTGCAAGCGAAACGCGCACGTCGCGGTCGGGATCGGCGCCGAGAGGGCGCTCGTGTACGCCGGCGATCAGAGCCGCCAGCTCCCCGTCTTCGAGCGGTTCCAGGCGGGCACCCGCTTCGGGATCGCTTGTACCGGTGGGCACGACCACCAACGCGCCTGCGCAGTCGCGTCCAATTGCCTCGAGCAGCCCGAACCGGTCCCGGCGCTCTACCCCGAAGCGCACGAACAGTGCCTCCCGCGCCTCTCCTTCTGGAAGCAGGCCGTCAAAGAATGCCCGGACCCGGTCGCCGCGCGGTCGTCTCGCCGCATCCAGCGGCAGGGAGGTGGAAAGAATGACCGAGCCACTTCCGAAGCGCTCGGCCGCTTCTTGGGAATACTCGAACGCAAGCTTGCCCGCACCGGGTGCGGCTAACCGGCCGATCCTGCACCCATAGAGCCATACGTCTAGTTCGGCCTTAGCCAACTTTGCGCTCCGTGACAACGACCTCGAAGCCGAGTTCGCGAAAGACGGACAGCGTCCGGGTCACCTGCTCAGTCGAGAGCCCGGCTTCCATCCGCGCCAGATAGGTGCGGTCGAACAACATGCGATCGGCGAGTTCTTGCTGGGTCAGTCCACGCGACCGCCGTGCCGCAGCGATTGCCTTGCCCAGCTCGGCCGGATTGGAGGCCCGCCATTGCCCAGGTGTGTTCATATCCGCACACTACCACAAGTCGCAAAGTGTGTCAATATCAACACGCTACGACAAGTTGCCGGGTGTGCCAATATCAACACGCAAGGCGCCTCAGCCGACACATTCACCCCGCGCCCTGGCTTCTGCGAGCGCAACCTGGTGGCGTCCGATCCACGCTTCGAGCTTCTCGCGGGTGTCCAGAGGGGTGCCGTCCAGGTCGATAGGCACGTCGTTAGCTGTAGCGGGCGGAGCGGGCGCATGCTCGAGGTGGGCCATCGAGGAGTGGCGGTGCGGGGGAACCTGGCCCCTATCGATCCACCCCACAGCGGGCCGCCTTCGCTCTAGGCGGGGTCCAGAGCTCGAGCCGACCAGCAAGGCGCTGAGACCAGGCTGCACGCCTACTACTGCGATACGTATATTCCACGTATACTGGAGCTATGAAATCCTCCGAGCTACTGCGTGTCCTGGATGAGATGGATCGCCGGGGAATCTGGGCACTCGACACCCACCGGTTGGCCCTGCTCTTCCCCAACGAGGGTGCCCAGCTCAACATCTCGCTCTCCAGGCACGCCAGCACGG
>JAJYKO010000783.1 GCA_021788565.1 Chloroflexota bacterium | reverse complement strand
GGGGCTGGTACTTCTACTGGTGAATGTCTATCCACCCCTCGGTAGCCCCGACTGGCTGACCCACGGCGATGTCTGGGCCAGGTACCTGCTGTATCTGCCTGGCTCCATCCTGGCCGGTTTTGGTCTGATCGCCCAGGCCCGATGGCTCGACGGGGCCGATCTACCCCAGATCGCCAGGGATGCGCGATTCGCCGCTGTTACCTTTCTTGTGAATGCGCTGGTCTGCGGCGTGGTGCTGCCGCCTGACATCCAACTCCCGACCTCCGCCCTGACCTCCGGCTTCGTCCAAGCAGCCCTCGACGTGCCGATCGAGCTGGTGCGCGCTGCCTCCGCCGTCGCCATCGCCTTCTTCGTGCTGAGGATGCTGCGGCTGTTCCGAATCCAAACGGCACGGCAGATGGAAGAAGCAAATCGACGTCAGATCCAGGCCCAGCAAGAGGCGCTGGAAATCCAGAAGCGCTCACAGGAAGAGACGGTGAAGTGGAACCGTGAGTTGGAGGGGCGGATCGTGCAGCGCACGGCGGAGATAAGCCTTAGAAACAGACAGCTGCTGGCCTTGAACAGTATCGCTGCTGCTGTCAGCCAGTCCTTCGACTTGCGTGAGATCCTGGCGCTGACCCTCCAAAAGAGCCTCGAGGCGCTAGATGCCCAGGGCGGCGGCATAGTTCTCTTCGGGTCCGGGAATGGGGCCCCTTCCAGCCAGTTATCCCTGGGCCTGACCGAAGAGTTCATGAAGAGCATCGCGAGGACTCGTCTGGACGCGGTAGTGATGGGCCGGCTAGATAACTTCTCCGAGGATGGCGCAACTGTACAGCGCTCCCAGCGCGAGGATTCCAATGGGAGCGACCACGCGCTCAGTTCTTTCGCCACCGCTCCCTTGAAGGCTAAGGGCAGTGTGGTGGGGGTTATCTGTGTTGCCGGCTCTGCCGCAACCGGCTTTGACTCAGAGGATGGCCGGTTGCTCACAGCGATCGGCCATCAGGTTGGAATAGCTGTGGAGAACGCCCGCCTCTTCGCCCAGGTCCAAAGCCTGGCGACCCTCGAGGAGAGAGAACGTATTGCCAGGGAGATGCACGACGGCCTAGCCCAAATGCTGGGTTTTCTGGGGATCAAGACCCGCATGGTTCAGCAGTTCGTAGCCAGCGGCCGGCTTGATGAAGCAGAGACCGACCTGGGCCTGATGCAAAAGACCGTCCAGGATGCGTATGCCGAGGTACGACAAGCGATACTCAGCCTGCGGACGGCCGGAGAGATAGAGAAGGGGCTTATCACGGCCATCAGCGAGAGCGCCTCTGACTTCACAGAACACAACGCCATCCCTGTGGAGGTAGCGCTGACCGGCGAGAGTGGGGTATGCTTCCGCCCGGAAGCCGAGGTTCAGCTAGTACGAATCGTCCAGGAGGCGCTGGCCAACGTGCGGAAGCACGCGCGCGCCGGCAAGGTGTGGATCAGGCTGGCGTGCCAGGAGAACGAGGCGGTACTCGCGGTCGAGGACGATGGCATTGGCTTCGATCTCTCGGAGGTCGACGGCAAGCGACGGCGTTGTTTCGGCCTGGAGACGATGAGAGAGAGGGCCGAATCGATCGGTGCCGCGCTGGATGTGAGCTCCATTCCAGGCGAGGGAACCAGGATCCAGGTGAGGTTTGCCCTTGAACGACAAACAAGCGAGCCAGAGCCCGCCCATGAGAGTGCTGCTGGTCGATGACCATGCCCTCTTTCGCGCCGGCATCGCGAGTTTGTTAGCTTCGCGGGGGACGGTGGAGGTGGTGGGCGAGGCGCAGGACGGTCACGAGGCCCTGGAAGCTGCGCGCAAGCTCGAGCCAGATATCGTTCTGATGGACGTCCACATGCCGAGACTGGATGGCATTCAGGCGACCCGAATGATCACATCGGAGCTCCCTATGGTGAAGGTGGTGATGCTCACCGTCTCCGACCAGGACAAAGACCTGTTCGAGGCGGTCAAGAGCGGGGCTCACGGCTATCTTCTGAAGAACCTCGAGCCCGAGGAGCTGTTCGACTACCTGGCCGGCATCTCGCGGGGCGAAGCCCCCATCTCCCGCACCATGGCAGCAAAGATCCTGAACGAGTTCGCGGCTCAGGCGGGGAAAGCCAGAACACCTGAGGCTGCCGAGCCTGGTGAGGTTCTCACCCCTCGAGAGAGGGAGGTGCTGAAGCTGGTGGCCTCAGGGGCCACAAACAGAGAAATCGCCACCGCGCTCACCCTCACAGAGAACACTGTCAAGAATCACCTCCGAAACATCCTCGAAAAGCTGCATCTAGAGAACCGGACCCAGGCCGCGGCATATGCGCTAAAGAAGGGGTTGACGGAGTAGCCGGCCTGCTTCCGGAATCCGGCGCGCCTGGTCATTTAGAGCTACATCGAAAATAGCTCTATCGTGCCTCGAAGATAGTCCACCGGGTGGATGGACCAGAGCCACGCGCAAGGTTAACATTGGCAACAGTTCGTTACATCTTGCACGATTGGGCATTCACCCCATGCCGAGATCCCGAGTCTTCATCCTGTACAGCCACGGCCTTTTCGCACGAGGCGTCCAGAGTCTCCTGAGCAGGGAGCCGCTGGTCGAAGTTGTCGGCGTGGAGAAGGACGACCGGCAGGCATTGGACAAGATCAAATCGCTGAACCCGGACGTGATCCTGGTGGACTCAGGGGCTACACGCGCGAACACATGTTTGACTATCGCGGAGGTCTTCCAGGAGGTTCCGGGGGCACGGGTAATAAGCCTGAGCCTGCAGGAGAATGGAATCGACATCTACGACAAGCAGCGGATAGTAGCCTGCGGCCCCGGTGACCTGGTGAGGGCAATACGGCGTGGCGATGGCGAGCTGCCAAGGGACGAGGTATCGGGATGATGGAGAGGTGGAAACACGAAGGGCCTATTCTCTATTCGAGGTAAGTAAGAGCGCAGGCCTGGCGCTCTTACTTACCTCTTATCACCAAACACGCTAGGGGGGGAACAAGGATGTTCGAACTGGCGATGCTCAAATCACGGCGAATTCTCGCGATCTTTCTGATCCTGGCCTGCGCTCTGGCCGCCTTTGCGAGCCAGCCGCTCTGGCAGCCGTTGAGTGCGCAGGCCGCACCATTGGAGCAGCCCAAGCCGATACCCCATCCAGTACAGGGCCGTGAGCACTGCCTGACGTGCCATCAACCTGGGAGCGGGGTCAAGCCAGCGCCTGCCGACCATGCCGGCCGCCCCGAGTCAAGCTGCCTTGGCTGCCACCAGCCCGCGGCTCCGGCGGCGGCAGCTACTGCGGCTCCGGCAGCAGCATCCACCGCGACGCAGCAGCCTTCCTCGACGTCAACCGGCAACACCAGCGGGGCGGCCGCCCAGACTGGCGCCACAGCGCAGGCATCGCCGGATCCGGTTGCTGCCAGCGCGGCTTGCCGCACCTGCCACAACACTCCGGAGTTCGCGATGGTCTCTCAGGCCAGCCCGGCCACTGCCCCGTCCACCAAGGCGGGGCCCCAGTGGGAGTACGCTCACCAGTTCATCCCTTGCGTAACTTGCCACCAGGGAAATCCCCACACTGGTACTCCTGTGACCAAGGTGTCCATTGCCGACGCCTGTGGGCGATGCCACGTGCAGGAAAGGGTGGATCACCAGAAGAGCATCCACGGGCAGAGCTTGGCTGCCGGCGGCAAGGATGCGGCCACCTGTATCGACTGCCACAGCACCGAGAAT
>JAJYKO010000782.1 GCA_021788565.1 Chloroflexota bacterium | reverse complement strand
GCCCCCCTCCTCGAATCCTGCCCAGTAGACCAGTACGTTGTCGATCCGCCTGCCGCGCCACAGCTCGGCGCCCGTCTCGCGGTAAGACGGGGCCAACCAGTCAGATTGCCGCAGAACCGAGACCGCACCCAGATGAGCTGCCTCGTGTCCAGTCACGGGCGGGAAAGTGCCGATCCGCCCCTGCCGCTGCAGATCGATCATCCTGGAATCCAGGCGGCGGGTCAGCACCATCGTCCTGTAGATCTTTAGTAACAGCTCCTCCGGAATGTCAGGCTCGAGCTGCTTATCCAGGTGTCCGTCCTCGTCCAGTATCGACAGGTAATCCACCTGGTAAGGCAGCGTAATCGCTTTTCTTGGCATCGATCCACCTCATCACAGGGACAGACGAAAGTCAGCCCCTGGTGGACAGTGTAGGAGCGGGCTTGAACCCCGCCTCTACACCGTGGCTATCCTTTCCTGGAGCGGGCCAGCGACCTGGCCATCCTCTCCAGCTTGAAGATCGTCGTAAATTCGACGTTCTTGCTTATCCACAGCTCCCTGGTGATGATCGCCTGGGTCAGTGATCCCTGGTAGGACAGGCACTTCACCAGCGTCGATAGCTCGCTACACACCATCACGAAGTCCGGCGCGGTTGCGTCGCCCTCGGTCACGGTTAGTGTCCCATCGCCGATTCCCAGCGCCAGATTGCCGCCCCGGGTCTTCACATGGATCGTGCGGCGCCAGTCGGCGATGTCCCTGCGGGCTCGCTCCGAGCCGTTGAGTGCCACGACCAGTTCCCTCAATCGACCCAGTTCCTCCTGGAACACCCTCCGGTCGTCCTGTATTGGCGGCCCGAGGGGCGGCTCTACGGCCGTTTCCCAGTCCAACTCGGACTCCAACAGCCCTCTCTTCGCAACCTGCTCGGGGGTCAGCTCGACCGTCGGAACGCAGAATATGTCGCTGATCTCCCCCACTCGATCGTTCCGGAACACCACCTTCATCTCGGTGCCCTTTCCGATGATCCCGGGCACCAGTATCCCGCGCGTGGTGTAGACGTTCACGCTCAAAGCCGTATCGGCCCCCTCAAGGACGATCCGGCCCCTGCCGAAGGGAACTTGCTGTGTGAAAAGGGAGTTAGCGAAGTAGGTAATTGGAGGGGTGCTGAGCATGCGCCCCACCTCGCCCACCTCGACCAACTCCATCTCGGTGAAGTTGCAGTCCGGACATCGGGTGGCAAATGGCGGAACCCGCACCATGCCACAGGAGGGACATCGGGCCCCCAGGATCTTCTTATCATCCCTAATCGCCAGAAAGAAGGGAGATAATTCCCCCATGGATCTCTTGTAGAAGGTGAACATGGCGTCGTTGAGCACAAGGTAGTCTTTGCCGTCTATGGTGACGGTCTGGCCACCGGCGTCTGGGATCGCCTCTTCGGGTATCAGCTTCTTGCCCATCTGCAGTCACTCCTCGTCTCGTTCCAGGATGAAGGCCACGCCGTACTGGGCGACGGTGCTACCGGTGCCATGGACCAGGGCACGATGCAGGTCGCGGTTGATCAACTCCCTGCGGGCCGACCACGCGGACATGATGTTGCTGGCCCCCACGGCGTGGCCGCCATATGTCAGCCCCCCGCACGGATTCAGCAATAGCTCCCCGCCCGGCATGATGATCCCCTCTTCCACCAGGGTATCGGCTCGACCCAGCGGCACGAAGCCCATCTCCGCCATTGTGATCTCCAACTGATGGATGAAGGCATCGTGGGCCTCGACCACGTCGATCTCCTTGAGCGGATCTGTGATGCCCGCCATGTCGTAGGCCCTGTAGGCCGCGAGGTGGTCGGACATTATCCTGTGCATCACCTTCTGGTTCTTGCCCGCGAAGGAGTGCTCGTTGGCCTCACCCACTCCGGTGATCCAGATGACCGGCTTCCCGGTGTTGCGGGAGATCGCCTTCGCCGTCTCCTCCTCGGCAATGATCAGCGCCGCGGCCCCCTCGGAGTAGACGCATATCTCCAACTCTTTGAAGGGATAAGCGACAATGCGTGAATTGAGGACTTCCTCAGGGGTTACCTGGTCGTGAAGACGTTGGGCGAAGGGGTTGCCCTTCACCTGCTGGCTCAGCAGCGCCGAGATCTGCGCGGTGACCTCCGGTTTCAGATCGTTCGGGTATTCGTCCTTGTAGGCAAGGACGACCTCGGCGTAGCTATCCGAAGCGGTCCAGCCGAGCTTCTGCTCGAAGAAGCTATCTCCGGACCAGCCGATGGTCTTGATCACCTCCGGAGTTGCGGACATCGACTGAAAGTCGAAGGCATCTGTGGCCTTCTCCACTCCCAGCACCAGCGCCGTCTTGAACCTGCCCGCGGCCACATACGCATGGGCCGCCGAGAGGGCATAGGCGCCGGTTGCGCCGCCGTTGCTCACCCTGATACCAAACTTGTTCTGCATGCCGATGAGGCCCTGCAACCCCGACTCGGGTATGCAGGTGCGCTCGAAAATGTCGTTGTATATGCCGTAGAAGACGCCATCCACCTCGCTGACCGGTATCTCCGCGTCCTTCAAGGCCTCGGCCGTAGCCATCTGCGCAAGCTCGTAGTAAGTCTTCTCGTACCATTTGCTGCGAAAGGGGGTCACAGCAGCCCCGACGATTCCTACACGCCCAGCCAATTCACAGCCCTCCTGTAGTCGCACCCTCTAGATCCTTCGACACGCCGGTCTGTACACGTAGGGCAGGGCCCCGTGCCCTGCCGCTCGGCGGGGCAGAGCGCCCCGCCCTACGATATCGAAACACCGCGTCGTTGCACCACGATAGGAATCACCTGCTCTCGCACTCCAGGGCACCCACATGCGGGGTGCCCCTACTTACCCAACAAATATCCGGCGATAGTGTTCTTCTGAATTTCTCGGGTTCCTTCGTAGATCTCCGTGACACGCACGTCGCGATAGATCCGATCGATATCCCACCTGGCGATGTAGCCCTGACCGCCGAAAAGTTGGATGGTCTCCTCCGCGACCTCCACGGCGGTCCGCGTCGCATACAGCTTGGCCATCGAAGCAAGCTTTGGGTCGGGGCCCCGGTGGTCGTGGTTCCAGGCGGCCCGATAGGTGATGAGCCTCGCGGCCTCCACCTTCGTGGCCATCTCCGCGATCTTGTGCTGGTTAATCTGGTAGCCGGCCAGTCTTCGGCCAGATTGCGTCCGCTCCTGTAGGTGGGCTATTGCCCTGTCCAGGGCGGCCTGCGCTCCGCCCAACCCCTGGGCGGCGACCTCTATCCTCGTCTGATCCAGGAACTCCATCGTGTGGTAGAAGCCCCTGTTCTCCCGGCCCAGCAGATTCGCCACAGGGACTCGAACGTTCTTGAATGAGACTTCCGAGGTGGACATCATGTGGAGGCCCATCTTCTCGCCCAGGTCCACGGACGAGACCCCATCCCGATCTCGCTCCACCAGGATGAGGCTGAAGCCCCGGTGCGACGGCCTCGAAATTGGGTCGGTCTTGCACAGCACAGTGATGACGCCGGCGTTCTGCCCGTTGGAGATCAGGGTCTTAACGCCGTCGATCACGTACTGCTCCCCTTCCCGGATCGCGGTGGTGTTGAGATCGGTGATGTCGCTGCCGTGGTCAGGTTCCGTGAATGCCACGCCGGTTATCATCTGTCCGGAGGTGACCGCGGGTAGAATCCTCTCCTTCTGCGCGCGGGTTCCCAGGTGCAGGGTGAACTGCGAGCCTAGA